>MHLG01000013.1:17086-17590 GCA_001821375.1 Candidatus Liptonbacteria bacterium RIFOXYD1_FULL_36_11
CGCTATAGTTGTATCTATTATAGGTACACAAAGATATACTCAACTTAAAAATGATATTAAATCTGCTTTAACCCACACAGTGACTAATGCTGAACTGCAATTTAAACAAGGAAGAATATCCAGGGGTGATTTAGACAGTATAAAAACAGAAGCAGAACGTAATGATATACATTACTGGAGAGATATATTTTATTTGATTGGACAACTTAATTATTCTGGTATACGGGGTAACATGGGAAAATTATATCATAATTTTGTAGACCCTGATCAAGCATTGCAAAGCATAGGTGATTTTAAAAGAAGTTACGAACAAATTCTCAATGGGAGAAACGAACAATTTTCAGCTATAGAAACTGCTTTGAAGAGGATGGACGATGCAAACTGCAGTGAAGCGAGCGTTCAAGATTATCAAAATGCACTATTACCGCTGAAAGATTTAGGGTTTCCTGTAGAAGAATACATGTTAAATGCTGAAAAAATAGAACTAAAATGCTATGAACGTGC
>MHLG01000014.1:0-4547 GCA_001821375.1 Candidatus Liptonbacteria bacterium RIFOXYD1_FULL_36_11
CCCCCTCTTTAAAATTAAATCTTTTCTGATAATAAGGCTCTAAGTGAATCGGCGTGTAATGAATCGAAGTTTCTATCCCTCTGTCCGCTAATTTATTCCTTATTTCATCTCTTTTTTTTGGATCAACCCAAATCACAAACACGTGACCAGAATGAACCGTTTCTTTTTCCAACAGCGGAAATCCTATTCCTGTTTTTTTAAAAGCTTTCACGTATCTATTTAAAATCTTTTCTCTTTTTTTATGAGTTGTCTCTATCCTTTTTAATTGCCCCCTTAAAAGCGCCACTTGAAAATCAGTTCCGTCATATTTATAACCAAAATCAACCATCATTCTCTTATTGTTTATATTTACCACTCCGTCTCTTCTTAAAATTCTTGCCTTTTTTACCAACTCACCATCTTTGCTTACTAAAGCCCCACCTTGCCCACAAGTTATGTTTTTTGCAGCATGGAAACTAAAACAAGCCGAAAAACTTAATTGCCCCGACGAATATCCGTCTCTTTTTGATTCTATTGCATGCGCTGCATCCTCTATTATTTTTATTTTATTTTTTTCTGCTATTATACTAAGCTTTTTTATATCAACCATTTGCCCATAAAGATGAACTGGAATTATCACCTTAGTCTTTTTAGTTATCCTTTCTTCAATTTTATTTAAATCAATTAACCCTGTCTTTGGATCAACATCAACAAAAACAGGAATAGCTCCTTGCTCAATAATCACATTACTCGTCGCTACATAAGATAAAGGAGTTGTTATTACTTCATCACCATCTTCAACACCAGCTAATATAAGAGAGAGACGCAAAGCCGCCGTACAACTACCAACCAAAGCCACATCTTTCACTTTTAGAAAATCAGCGAATTCCCTTTCAAACATTTTTGCCTGCGGTCCATAAACCAACCACCCTGTTTTTACAGATCTTATCATCCTCTTTACATCAGAGTCTCTTATATCCGGATTTAAAAAAGGCACTCTCATATTATTTCCGTTTTATTATAAAAAAATTATTTGCGTCATTGTACATTTTAATTAATTGTTGCGATACCGCCTCCCAAGAATGACGCCTTGCCTCCTCTAAAGAATTTTTTACCATTTTATCGTAATCACCAGCAATGATCTTTCTTATCGCTTCTGCCACCTCTTCAGGTTTTTCAGGCACAACTAAGTAACCATTTATTCCATTTTTTATAGCATACTCTGAACCAAAACCAGTTGTTGATATTACAGGCGTCCCGCAAGCATTTGCCTCATAAAAGACCATCGGAAAACCTTCGAAGCTTCCTTTTTCCGTTCTTGCCGCCAAAATAAAAATCTTAGCCTGATTATATAATTTAACCAATTCCTCATCGTTTATCCCACTTAAAAATTCCACTCTTTTTTCTACACCATTTTCCCTTGTTAATCTTTTTAAATAACCGGCAAAATCCGAGCTATCTGGATAGCCAACTACTTTATAATTTAAAAAAGGAAACTCATTCTTTACTATTCCTAAAGCCTTTATCACAATATCCACTCCCTTCCTAGGTTTTAAAGCTCCCACCGTTAATAAAAAATTTTCTTTTTTCTCCTCTGATAAAATTTTAAATGTATCGGCATCCACTCCGTTAGGTATAAATCGGCACTCGTTTAATTTCACCACTTCCCTCACTTTATTCTCTGTTTGCGGCGAGCCAGTTGTTACAATTGGCGCTGTTAAATAAGCAAATTTCATCATTAACTTCTTTATTGAAAATTTTTTTGGCGGCACCGCATAAGTGCCATGCATCGTCAAAATACACGGAATTTTTAAAACTCTACTTGCTAAGGCTACTGCCGGCATATACGGTTCAACTAAACTATGGATAACATCGCAATCTCTTAAATATTTTAAAATGTAAAAAAAAGTTTTTATCTGAACTAAAGGATTAAAAGCTGGCGCCGGCAAAACCGGCCAAACTAGGAAAGAACAAGTTTTATCATATTTCCCGCTTGTTAATACCGCTACTTGAACATTTTCCGCCACTCCCTTTACTAAAGACCGCGAATATCTTCCCCATCCATCATCCATCATCACTGACGACGTCACAAAACCAACTTTCTTTATCTCGCATTTCATAAAAAACTCACTCCATTAACTTTTTCTAAATCTGCCTTTACCATTAATTGCACTAAATCTTTAAAAGTAGTTTTTGGTTTCCAGCCTAACTCCACACCTGCTTTTTTATAATCTCCACATAAATAACTAACTTCATTCGGTCTAAAATACTCACGGTCAATCTTAATAAGGACTTTTCCTGTTTTCTTATCAAATCCCTGTTCATCTAATCCGAACCCCTTCCATTCTAACTCAATATTTACCACTCCAAAAGCCTCTTCTACTAACTCTCTAATTGAATGCGTTTCTCCAGTCGCAATTATATAATCATCCGGTTTATCTTGCTGTAGCATTCGCCAAGCCGCTTCCATATATTCCGGTGCAAAACCCCAATCACGCCTGGCATCCAAATTACCTAAACAAATAACATCTCTTAATCCCTTTTTTATTTCCGCCACTCCTCTTGTTACTTTTTTAGTTACAAAATTAGTTCCTCTTCTTGGACTTTCGTGATTAAATAAAATTCCGTTGCAAGTAAAAATTCCGTAACTTTCTCTGTAAATTCTCGCAATTTCAAAAGCGTAAAGTTTAGCCGCACCATAAGGACTTTTTGGCTTAAAAGAAGTTTTTTCATTCTGTGACGCCTCTCCTTTATCGCCACTAAAAAGCTCCGAAGTTGAAGCCTGATAAAATTTTGCTTTTAACCCTAAAATTCTTATTGCTTCCAAAAGTGATAATACCCCTAACGCATCTACCTGCGCTGTATAAAGTGGAATATCAAAAGACACTCTTACATGTGATTGTGCCGCTAAATTATAAATCTCATCCGGTTTAATTTTCTCTAAAACAGAAATTAAAGAATTAATATCAGTTAAATCCCCATAGTGAAGATATTTTTCTCTTTTCTCATCTGTATTAAATATATGTTCAATATTCTGTCTGTTAAACGTGCTCACTCTTCTAATCAAGCCATGGACCTCGTATCCTTTCTGCAATAAAATTTCCGCTAAATAAGAACCGTCTTGGCCAGTAATGCCAGTTATTAATGCTTTTTTCATATTAAATAAATTATTTACAATATTCTTCTAATAAATAACAAAAAAACTAAAAATCAAGAGATTTTACCTTTTACAAAATCTAAAATTTTTCCCGCCCTTTCCTCCCAATTGTATTTTTTAACTTCTTTCAAAGCCTTTCTGGCTCTTTCTCCTGCCCCCTCTTTATTTTCTAAAACCATCTCTATCTTCTCTGCTAAATCCCGTGCATCATCCGCCTCAAATAAAAACGCCGTCTTCTCGCTTAAAACTTCCCTGATGCTCGGTAAATCTGAAGCTACAATCGGCACTCCTGCCGCCATATATTCAAACATTTTTAGCGGTGATGTGTAAATCCGAGAGATTTTTTCTTTTCCGGAATTTGGCAAAACTAACACATCTGCCGCTTTCATATACGAAGGAATTTTCTTTTTTTCCACCAATCCTACAAAGATTACTTTACTCTCTAAATCTAATTCTTTAACTAATTTTTCTAAATTTTTTCTTTCCTCTCCATTTCCTATAATTATTAGCTTTACTTTAATTTTTTCTTTTTTAGAAATCAGAAACCTAAAATTAAAAATTGATTTTATAAGCACATCCACTCCTTTCCACTTCTGCAGACTTCCCGCATACATCACAATCTTTTCCCCTTCTTTAATCCCAAATTTTTCTCTAATTATCTTGCTTTCATCTTTTACTTCTTGAAATTTTTTTAAATCTACCCCATCTGGAAAAACTTCAATCTTCTCCTCCTCAAAACCACTTTCAACCATTTTCTTTTTTAATCCGAAAGTTATGGAAATTATCAAAAAAACTTTCCTTAATAAAAATCTGTAAAAAGATGCCCATCTGCCGAAATTATGCGCTTCATAAATTGTTTTGTATCCGCGTCTTGAAAATAAAAAAGCTATTTCCGCATCTCTTGTATAAATTATCGTTTCTTTTTCAAAAACCATAAAAAGTAATTTTAAAAAGAAAATAATTCTTTGAAAAACAAAAGCTAATTTGCTAAATATTTTTTCCATTAAGACAAAATCTAAACTGCCAACCATCTTTACTTCAAAAGTCTTTTCAATTGAATAATAATCAAAAATATCTTCTTTTATATAATTTTTTCTAAAAGAAGAAACAAGAACGACTTTACCTCCTAGTTTCCCAAACTCTTCGCACATCTTAGCTATCTGATATCCGTGCGCTTTCTGCGTCGGGATTCTGACATTAGTTATATAATATATATTCATTTTCTCTTACAAAATTAATTATCTTCTCCGTTCGGCTTTCCCAAGTAAAATTTTTAACCGAAGCCATCGCTTCCTTTGCCATCTTTTCTCCTTTATTTTTATCTTCTATTAAAAACTTTATCTTCTCCGCCAAATCTCCCGCGTCTCCCGCCTTAAAACTCACCGCTTTTTCCTCTAAAACCTCTCTTATT
>MHLG01000014.1:4633-8169 GCA_001821375.1 Candidatus Liptonbacteria bacterium RIFOXYD1_FULL_36_11
CTCATCCAGATAAGGAATTACGAGTATATCCATTGCTTGCTCATATTCCAACAAACTTTCCTCCGTCTGCCATCCCCTAAAAATAACTCTTTCTAAAACTCCTTCCTTCTCCGCTAACTCTTTATACTCTTTTACCTCCTCTTCCTTCCCTCCTACTAAAACTAAATTTACTTTATAAACTTTCAACTGGTGAAAACTCTCTATGAGAGTTTTCACTCCCTTCTCCATTCCCATCGTTTTAAACCCTCCCACATACCCCACTAATTTTTCATCTACAGGTAAATCTAGCTCCTCTCTTATCTTCAATTTTATAAACTTTTTAACTTTTAACTCGCTAATATTCCTTTCAGGAATATTAGCCCCTCCTCTCGCCACTAAAATTTTTTCCGCCATCACTCCCGTCTTTCTAACTAAGTTATCTTTTAATCTTTCCGAGGTTGTAATTAATAAATCACTTCCTTGTGCGATGATTCTATCTTTTAAATCTTGCCACATCTGATGCCAATCAGAAACTATTTTATATCTGAATCTAAAAATTCCTTTCCAAAAAATTAGAATTAAAAGTAAGTATGGATCATTAGAAAAAAAAACAACATCTTCCTTTCTATTTCTAAAATATAACCTTAAAATCCAAAAAAAATAAAAAAAAGACTTCCCTCTTTCCATCTTCCATTCTGAACTTAAATAATTTATTTTTTCTAAATCGTTTCCTTTATAATCTGCGACCACAAACAAAAATTCTTCTCCCAGTTTCAGAGAAAACTCTCTCGCTATATTTTTCACAAAATTATGATCCGCTGTCTTCCCCGGATACTTCTTAGAAGTTAAGTAAATTAGTTTCATTCTTACTTCTTTAATTCTAAAAGATATTCCCCACTGCCCTCGTTTTTATACAATTCCACCACCTCTTTAATTCCACTATTTTTTTGAAGAAACGTCTTTAAACCAACATATTCTTCCTTCCTTCCTTTAAAAATAACTAGATTAAAATTTTCCCAGTCCTTCCTTTCTTTATCCTTAAAATTAACCATTAAAGCCACATCCTCCAAATGCAACTTTGTCGTAAAGTCGGAAAAGTTTGTGATTATTTTTTCTTTTCCTCTTTCCCTCTCTTTAAAATATTCTTTTACTAATTTCTCATTAAGAAACACTTTTCCCTTTTTTAGAACTATATCTTTTCCTAAATCATTAAAATTTAAAGGATTTGCCAAATGCGCGTAAACCGGTTTCTGAAAAAAAACTCCTATTGTTAAAACCACTGCTAAAAAAATAAAAAGAATATTTTTATTATCCCTGAAAAAATATGCTTGCTTCCATTTTTCAAAAAATTTTTCCGCTGTAAAAACCAACCCGTCAAAAACTATAAATAAAAATAAGATGAAAGCTATTAAACTGTTTCTTATATCGTAGGAATAAACAAACGTCCAAACTATTAAATATGGAATTATAAAAATTAACAGCAACCATCTGTAAAAATTGCTCTTTTTAAAAGATACCCAAATCCCTAAACTTGCTACCATCCAAAAAACCGCCATTATTAAAAAAACAAGCCACTTTGATTGGCTATGAATATTTAAATAAATTCCAAAATTTTGAACAATAATATAAGCCCCCACCTGCAATCTTTCAAACAAACTAAAACTTCTAAGAGCGTCCTGAATCTGCGGCCAAGTCGTCGCCTGGCTCAATCGCGCCACTCCGTACCAGCTAACAATTGGAATTAAAGACCATAAAAATGGCTTTTTTATCTCTCTAAATCTCTCTCCGATTCTTTTTTCTTTTCTAAAAACAATAAACAAAATTGGCAATATTAGCCAAAAGAAAACTCCCGCCTGTTTTGTTAAAGCCGCTCCCGCCGCCATTAAAAAACTCATATAAATATATTTTCTTTCTTCTATACTTAAATATTCTTTCAAATAAAAAACTGATAAAATTACAAAAAATGCCGCCGGCATATCTGCCAGCCCGCTCCCAATATCCACACTAAAAAAAGAACTCTGATTAAAAAGAAAATAAGCGCTAAAAACAAAAATTGTTGCTTTTGATAAAACTCCTTTTAACTGAAATAAAATCCATAAAATAAATAAATAGAAAAATAAAGTAAAAGCGTGCGCGTAATACTCCGGTGTAAAAACTCCTCCTGCAAGCTTATAAATATGGGACCAGTTAGCCGGCAAGAGTTGCGGATAAGTAAAATCATTAATAAAAGAAAACTTCTTTAATCTAAACCACACAACCGCCCACCGATTCCAGCTCGCCCATACGTCTCCCACAAAAAAAGGATAAAACAAAGCCAGCGCTACTCTTTTTACTCCTAAAACAAAAAATATCGCCGCCAGCCAAATTTCTCCTTTCTCTAGCTTAAAAGAAAAAAATTTCCCCTTCTTTAAAATCAGCCAAACCGCTAAAGACAATTCTAGCAAAGATAACACCCAAACCGCCCCACCACTATAAATCCCTAAAATCGCTAGCATATAAACTTTCAAAAAAGTATAAAGAATTCCTAATCCAAAAACTGCCGGCCAAAAAATTCTTCCCTTTCTAAAAATCAGGATAAATAAAACCATCCCCGGTAAAAAAGAAGTTAAAAATATATAAAAAAAACCTTGAAAAAATAAATTTAAAAAATGAATCATTTTACCTTATAAACAAATTTTCCCATCAAAAGAAAATTAATTAAAAACATTATCGCGTCTGCCGCCGGCTTAGCAAAATACTTTGACCAGTCCCCTTCTTGAACTAGCAAATACAAAAAAACTGAAGTTGTAAAAATATTAATTGCTACCAAAAAAACATATCTTCCCGCCTCAAAAACTGTATTTCCTCTTGAATAAAAAACCACGTATTTATTAACAAAAAAATAATAAATTACCGCTACAGTTTTAGAAATAACGTTAGCTTGAATAAAATAAATTCCTCCAAAAAAATTTAAGACGGTATAAATACTGTAGTCTAAAATAAAAGCAGAAAAACTAAACAAGGAAAATTTTACAAACCGTCCCAAAACCGAAATAGAATCAGCCACTGGATTAAACTTACTGTTTTTATTTTTTTCTATATATATTGTCTCTATCTTTACACCGCCAACTTTTCTTCCGCTTTGAAAAGCTCTTGTTAAAATATTCATCTCTGTTTCATATCTTCCTGGATTTACCTCTTTTAAAATATCTTCTATAAATTCTCTAGAAATAACTCTAAACCCCGATTGTGTATCACTAACCTCATTTCCAAAAAACATTCCAAAAATCTTTGCAGTAAAAACATTTCCTATTCTGCTTTTCCAAGGCATTAAACTAAAATTTCTTTCTCCTACCACCAAATCTGCTTTTTCTCCCTTTTCTAAAAAATCTTTAAAACTCCTTATTTCCTCTGGATTATGTTGCCCATCACTATCTAAAGTAACTAAATAATCAAAACTTAAGTTTAAAGCCTCCTTAAATCCGGAAAATAAAGCGTGTCCCTTTCCTAAATTTTTTTCATGTTTAACAATAAAAACTCTTTTGTGATTTTCCCACTCTTCAAAAAAAACTTTATTT
>MHLG01000015.1:0-5323 GCA_001821375.1 Candidatus Liptonbacteria bacterium RIFOXYD1_FULL_36_11
TTATCGGATACTTTGGTTTTCCAGATAATATTTTTTTCATTTAAATAAATTTTATCTTCGGGTCCCCAGAGAGCGTCACTAAAGCGTAAGAGAACCGGAGAGGAAATTTTCTCGCCGTTTTTTGGAATTTGTAGAAGATAAACATCAGACAAGGAAAGGCGCGGAAAGTAGGATAATTTTCCAAAATAAATATCGCCGGTTATAGTGTAGACAGCATAATAGGAGTTACTTGGAAATGAGAAAAAAAAGAAAGAAGAAAATAAAACAACAATAAGTAAAACTGATAAAAAAATTATTAAGAAAAATTTAAACATAGATAAAAAAATTATTGTTGGTCGGAAGCGCGATCAATTTGAAAATTGCTATAGCCTTTTCTGATGCCGTTTACAAGATAATCAAAAGAGGCATTACCTTTTTTGTTGTTTAGCTCTTTAACTGTAAAATGGGTGTTATCTTTTTCAGATATAAAGAGGCCGGCGGCGGAATCGGAAGTTAAAGTTACTTGAATAGTCACTCCGGTTGGTTCGGTGACTAAAGAAAAATTTTCCGGGAGGTTAATTGTTTTTTCGCCATTTTCTAAAGTAGAAGAACCGCGAATATAAGTGCCGACTTCAGGGCCTTCTAAGGCGGCAAACCAGATATATTTTCCTATTCCGACATTTTGGACAAAACTTTTACTTCCGGTTGCAACAATGTTTCCAGAAACGTTTAAATTCCCGTCGGAAGGAGTAAGTTCATAAGTGCCGGTGCTGATAACTTTAACGTCATTATTAATAGTAGTGGTGGCAGTATGGGAAGTAGTAATACTTAAAGCGCCGTCGGTGCCAACTGTAAGGTCAGCGTAATTTGCCGCTGAACCATCGGAATCATTATAAGCAAGGCGTAAATTTTGGCCAGTGGCATGATTTAATTCAAGTGTTTTAGCGGGATTATTTGTGCCGATACCAACACTGCCAGTTGTGTAGTAGATATTACTTCCGGAAGTAGACCAAGTGGAAGTTCCGGCGCCAAGATTAGCCCAAGCGCCGCCTTGATAACCACGAAAAACATTATCCGTGCCGTTATAGTAGATAGCGCCGTTTGTGCCGGAGGGATCACTTGAGATGCTACCGACTTGCAGTAAGCCACTGACATTTAAGGTGCCGGCAAAATATCCGTTTAACCAGCGAGGATTAGAGGCGCCAACATTATAGGTGTTATCTGCCGAAGGAATAAGGTCGGAGTCAAAAGTAACGGCAGAAACTCTTGCTACCGCGGTCCGAAAATCTTTTGAAATAGCCAAACTGGAATCAGTAGAGTTGTAAGATAAAGTAAAGTCAATTTTCACCGTGTCCTTGCCGGGAGGATTAGCCACTCTAGTAAAAGATAAAGAATCAAATTTTATAGCGGTGCTGTTTAAAGCAACCGGTGTGCCAGAGTCTGTTTCTTTTTTATAGATGTTGCCGTTTTCTAGATAAACATAGGTAGGGTCTTTAGTGCCGTCAGACATTCTTAGTTTTAAATTGTCTGTTGGGGTGTTAGAAGTAATATCAATTAAACTTGCTTCCGATATTGATTTTTTTATAGCGCCTAAAATAAATTGACTCTGCTCGGTTACTTCTATGTTAGCGTTTTCTCTGTTTTGAAGTTTAGTAACGGTAGTAAGTGTGCCAACCATCAGTCCGGAGACAGTAACAAAAATGCCGCTATAAATTAAAAGTTCAAGCAAGGAAAATCCGCTTGTTGGAGATAAATTTTTAAAAATTTTCATTTTGCTGCGGATTTTTTATAAGAACAGTTAGAAATCCTAAAAACTTGAAAAAAGATTACAAGATAATTGTAACATAAAAAAATAAAGAGGAGATGGGGAAAACAACAACAGTTAAAAGTAACCCCCAGTGAAATAATTTGCTTCGCAAATTAAAAATCCAAAGATTTTTAATTCACAGCCTGCCTGCCGGCAGGCAGGAGTAAAAGAGTTTGTAAAGTTGAAAAGTAAATATGTAGTTTCTGCTTGCCGCCTGCCGGCAGGCAGGCTTGCGCCGGAATAACAGAGGAAAAAAATGAAAATTATAATAGGACGGCGCGGAGGCGGCGGATGCCGGCGGAAGATGATTCTTCTTTGATTATTTTAAAAGTTCCTTTAAGCTCGCTAGTGCGCATAACATGCGGGCCGCCGCAAATTTCTTTAGAAAAGTTTTGCGCTCCTTCGCCAATAAAATATACTTTTACTTTTTCGCCATATTTATGTTCAAAAACTCCAGTCGCGCCGAGTTTTTTAGCTTCTTCCAGCGGCATTTCTTTACAGCGCACCGGCAAATCTTTGGCTATTTGTTTATTCACCAAATCTTCAACTTGTTGCATCTGTTCCGCCGTCATTTTTTCCGGATGGGAAATATCAAAGCGCAGGCGCTCGGGAGTAATATTACTCCCCTTTTGTTCAACATGCGGACCCAAAACACGACGTAAAGCTTCCAGCATTAAATGCGCGGCCGTGTGCAATTTTTTCGTTTCCTCGCTTGCGTCCGCGAGCCCGCCTTTAAACATTCCGGCGGAGGCGGTGCGGGAAAGTTCGGAGTGTTTTTGTAATTCTTTATTAAAATCCATTAAATCAACAATTATTTCTTTTTCTTTTGCAATTTCAATAGTTAATTCTATCGGAAAGCCAAAAGTGGTAAATAATCTAAAAGCTATAAAACCGGGCATTTTTTTTGGTTTGTCTTTTATTTTTTCTAAAGCTATTTTTTCCGCATTTGGATTTTCTTCCCAGTATGCTTCCGGATCTTTATACCATTTATTAAATTCTTTTAAGCCTTTTTCTAAGGTTTGATAAAATTTTTCTTCTTCTTTTTCTAATTCGTTAAAAATAAATTCTTTATTTTTTTTGATTTCCGGATAAACATTTTCGTAAATTTTAATAACTTCTTCAGCTAATTTTATCGTAAAGTTTTGAATGATGTTTAATTGTTTGCTGTAGCGGACAGCGCGGCGAATAAGGCGGCGCAGAATATATCCTTGATTTTTATTAGATGGCTCTATTCTTTTATCATCTCCTAAAATCATTACTGCCGCTTTAGTATGGTCGGCGATAATTCTAAAAGCTTTTTCATTGCCTTCATATTTTTTACCAGACAACTCCTCAATTTTTTTTATAATCGGCCAAAAAAGTTCAGTGCGGTAATTATCATCAAACCCGTTAATAACCGCCAGCGTGCGCTCTAGGCCCATGCCAGTGTCCACATTTTTTTGCGCGAGGGGTAAAAAATTGCCATCAGTATTTTTATTGTATTGCATAAAAACATCATTCCAGATTTCTACCCAATTTTTGTCTTCCGGATTAAATTTTTCTGGCGGTTCGCTTTTGCCAGTACAATAAAAAATTTCCGTATCTGGACCGCAAGGACCGGTAATGCCAGCCGGACCCCACCAATTATCTTTTTTAGAAAGTTCGGCAATTCTATTTTCCGGCATATTTAAAGACAACCAAATTTTTTTAGCTTCTTCGTCTTTTGGCGCATCTTTGTCACCCGCAAAAACCGAAACCGCGATTCTGTTTTTATCCAATTTTAAAACTTCAGTTAAAAACTCCCAGCTTAATTCAATCGCTTCTTTTTTAAAGTAGTCTCCAAGCGACCAGTTGCCGAGCATTTCAAAAAAAGTGTGGTGTGTAGCGTCGCCAACTTCATCAATGTCGCTCATACGGATGCATTTTTGCACATCGGCTAGGCGCGTTCCTTCTGGATGTTTTTCTCCCATTAAATACGGCACTAAGGGATGCATGCCAGCCGTGGTAAATAAAACTGTCGGATCGTTTTCCGGAATTAAAGAAGCAGAAGGAATTACGGCGTGTTTTTTTTCTTTAAAAAAGTCCAGAAATTTTTTTCTTAAAGAGTTAGCGTCCATAAAAAAATAAATAGCTGATTAGGAAAAAAAATTAGTATTCTTCCAAAGCTTTGGAGTTTTCGTGGTCTTTCATTTTTTCCAGAGCTTTAGCTTCAATTTGGCGGATGCGTTCACGAGTAACGCTAAAAACTTTACCTACCTCTTCAAGAGTATGAGTGACGCCGTCTTTTAAGCCAAAACGCATTTCCAGAATTTTTTGCTCGCGTTCGGTTAAGTCAATTAAAATATCATGAATTTTGTCCTTTAAAAGAGAACGGGCGGCATTTTGCGCCGGGCTTAAATTTTTTTCGTCTTGAATAAATTCTAAGAGCTTTGAATCTTCCTCATCGTCCCCTATTGGAGATTCTAGGGAGATTACTTCTTGAGAAATTTTTTGGATATGACGAATTTTTTCAACATTAACGCCCATTTCGGCGGCAATTTCTTCAGCTAGCGGCTCGCGTCCTAAATCCTGCGCCAGTTTTCTTTTTAGCTGGGTGAATTTGGAAATAGTTTCTACCATATGCACAGGAATGCGAATAGTGCGAGATTGGTCTGCTAGAGCGCGTGTGATGGCCTGGCGAATCCACCAAGTGGCGTAAGTGGAAAATTTAAAACCTTTACGATAATCAAATTTATCAACAGCGCGAGAAAGACCGATATTTCCTTCTTGAATTAAATCTAGAATAGAAAGGTTGGGACTGCGGTTGACATAACGCTTGGCTATGGAAACTACGAGACGTAAGTTGGCTTTGATTAATTTATGCCGCGCTTCTTCAATTCCTTCTTCTGATTTTTTTGCTAAATCTTTTTCTTCGGCAAAAGTTAATAAAGGAGTTTTTCCTATTTCTTTTAAGTAAACTTGGACAGCGTCCGGCAAGCCTTCGTCGGAGAAAGCCGCCATTTCAAGTTCTTTTTTTGTTATCTCGTTTTTATCAAGAGGGACATCAATAAGCTGGCTGGTTTCAATTATTTTAATATTTTCCCTTTCTAAAATATCATAAACCTCCTCTAAAAGGTCAATTTCTTTTTCTATTTCCGGGAAGAGATAAATTATTTCGCTGTCGGTAACAAAGCCTTTGCTTTTTCCACGGGTGAGAAGTTCATCTAAAGATTCATTTCCTCCAATAATGCCGACTTCTCTGCTTTTTTCTTGCTCTTTGGATTTAGCCAGTCTTTCTTTCGTGCGGTCTTTTGGAACTTCCAGAATTTCAATGACTTTAGATTTACTGGGTTTTGTTTTGGGTTTGGATTTAGATTTTAGAAATAATTTTTTAAGCTGGGTGTTTTTTTTCTTTTTTATCGCTTTTGGTTTTTTGGCTTTTATGTTTTTCTTTACAGATTTCTTTTTTACCGTTTTTGCTGTTTTTTTAACGGTATGCTTTTTTACCTGCTTTTTTGATTTTTTTTTAGCCATGCCTGTTTAAAAATTTAAATAGTTGTAACGGATAAAGAGCTACAA
>MHLG01000015.1:5334-12825 GCA_001821375.1 Candidatus Liptonbacteria bacterium RIFOXYD1_FULL_36_11
CTTTGTCTATTTTACCGTCTGCCGCGGCTAGTTTTATTTCGTTGAAAAGTTTTTCCTTAAGACCTTTTAGGTGTTCAATGCGGAGTTGTTTTTTTAGTTCATCAAGATTTTCTTCTTCATCCAGCCCGCTTTTTAAATAAACTAGTTCAAGCAGGTGGTCTAGTTCGGGGTTGGTAGTGGAGAGCTCGCTAGCTTGCGCGGGCAAGCTTTGCTTATCGGCAGGCAGGCCTTTTTTAAAATGTAATAAAACATCTTTAAATTTTTCCGCAATCATTTCTTCAAAACCTTCAAGCGCGGCTATTCCTTTTAAGACAGTTTGGCTTAAAATTTTCTGGCTTAAAAGCTCTTTTCTTGTAAAAGATTCTTCCACTAAAGGAGTGGGTGAATCGGATAAAAAATTATTTTTTTTAATGGAAAGCGTGGAAAAAGAAAGAGAAGACATTTCTTCCAGAAGAGTGTTTTCTGGAACGCCTGTTTTTTTAGAAAGTTCTTTCAGCCAAAAATTTCTTTCTACGGCGCTCGGCATAATTTTTATTTTTGAGAGTGCGAGGCGGACAGATTTTTTTAATTCTTTAACACTTTCTTTCGCAAGAGAAAGATAGCGGCGGAAGAAAAATTCCATAGCGGGAATAGCTTCGGCAATAAGATTTTTTAATTTTCCCGGAGATTTAACGGCAAGTTCAGCCGGATCTTTTACTCCTTCTAATGAAAGGACTTTGGCAGAGAGGTCAGTTTTATGAATAAGGTCAATGGCGCGTTCGCCGGCGGCAAAACCAGCTTCATCACTGTCAAAATTAATAATAATTTCATCAGCAAAGCGGCTAAGCGATTTAATATGGTCTTCGGTTAAAGCAGTACCAGAAGAAGCAACAACGTTTTTCACGCCTTCTTGCCACGACATCAAAAGATCCATTTGCCCTTCAACAAGCACGGCTTGTTTAGATTCACGAATGAAGGCTTTACTTTTATCAAAACCGTAAAGAAGTTTATGTTTAAAAAAAATGGGCGTTTCCGGAGAATTAACATATTTGCCCATTTTTTCTTCTGCTTCAAATTCGGGAAGAATACGGCCGGAAAAGCCGACAGTTTTTCCGGAAGAGTTTAAAATGGGAAACATCAGGCGGCGGCGGAAACGGTCAAAATAAGTGCCGCGGCCTTCGCTTTTAACAACAAGACCAGCTCTTAAAATATCTTGCGGGTCAAAGTTTTTATTTACCAAATAAACGAGAAGCTCGTCCCAGCCGGAAGGAGAGGCACCAAGCTCAAATTCGGCGACAGTTTCTTCTTTCAGGCCGCGATTTTTAAGATAATTTTTAAAAAGTTCGGATTCTTTTAAGCGGTGATGAAAAAAAAATTTTGCTTCTTCATTAATATCGTAGAGCACGCCGAATTGTTTTTCCCCTGCGGGATTTATTTTTTTTAGTTCAATACCAGCTTTTTCGGCAAGAATTTTTAAAGCTTCAAAAAATTCTATATTTTCATATTTCATTAAAAAAGTAAAAATATCACCGCCAATATTACAACCAAAACAGTGCCAGCTTTGCCGTTCGGGAGAAACCATAAAAGACGGAGTTTTTTCCCGATGAAAAGGGCAGACGGTTTTAAAATTTTTGCCGGCGGGTTTTAATTCCAGATAGTTTTTTAGGACATCAACAATATCCAGTTTTGATTTGATTTCTTCAGTAGCGTTAGTCATTTTGTAAAGGATTATCCTCAATATAATAGAACGATAAAAAAGATAAAGCCAGTAAAAAAACAGGCGCTTCAACGCCTGTTTTTAAATAAAACCAAAAAAATATTTTTAAGAAGGAAGGGTAGCGTTGCCTTTTTTAATTATTCTCCAGTGATAAAGATAAACTGGCATGCCGATGATAATAAAAGCTAAAGCGCCAGCTCCTTCACTTTCACGGCTACGGCGTACCGGATCGTAATCTTTCATTTTTTTCTGCCAGGCAATATAGTCGTCTTCCCAGCGGCTTAAAAGAACTCTATCCTCTTCAGTAATGGCGCTTGATCCTTTTTTAACAGTAATATTTTCAGTTTTAGCGTCTATTTCTATTCCCCTTTCTTTAACTAAAAGACTTTCCGGAGGAAAAGGAGCTACTTCCGGATATTGTTGATCGGCGTTTTTAAAAATTAAAACTTTAAGGCCTAGATCAACTAAGCGGACAAAACCGACTATTAAAAGAGAAAGCCCGACGAGAGAAAAAAGATAAAGATAAAGTGTTCTAATAACGTCTCTTCTTGTTGTTTGTTCCATATTTTTAAATTTATTTAATAATAACAGTTAATTTGGAAAAGGTTCTGTGGGAATTAAATCTTCGGGAGGCGAGTAAGACGGTTCGGATATTTTTGGAGCAGGATTATTGTTGTTATTTTGATTATTAAAGCCAAAAAAGTAAACGGCAGCGGCGATAACAAAAATTACTATCAGAAAATAAATAAGGTTTTTCATAAATCTAAGCTAAATTTAGTTTTGTTCTTCTTTATTTTCTTCTTCTCCTTCTTCTCGGGAAGATTTTTTGCTGAAATAATAAATATAGAGAATTTCAAGCAGGCCGGCAGTGTTGATTATCAGGAGAACAACAAACCAAACTGGCTGGTTTTTCTTAGATGCTTTCCATAAAGCAGTTCCTTTCCAATAAAGAGACCAAGCGATGAGAAGAAAAAAAGCCGGAAGGAACCACGAATGTATTCCAAAAAGATTGTAACTATTATTAAAACTACTGAACATATATTTGAAATAGTAAATTTTAAAACGACTTTGGATAAAAATTATAGATTGTTAAGCTCTTCATCTACTGATTTCATTTCTTTTTCAAGGTCAGTAGTATCAATCGCGTCTAAATTTTTATTTTCTGGTAAAACAGCTGGCTGTTCTAGAGTTGCTTCTTTTTGGTTTGTTTCTGCTATTTTTTCTATTTCTTCGCTATTAGCAGAAATAGATAAGGAAGAATCTTTTTTCGTAAAATAATTATAGGCATACCAACTAAACACTATTAAAATTATCAGAATAATAATGTAGGCTGATTTTTTCATTTCTAGATTGTAGCATAAATTCAGAAAAATAAAAATGGCCGCTTGTATATTATGTAGAATATGCGAGCGGCCAGCATGGGCGATTATTTGTTTTAGTTTGTGGGATTAACAGAAACGTCTTGCGGTTCTTCGTTATTTTTTTCTGCTTCTTTAATTCTTCTGGCTTCGCGTGCTTTTTTTATCGTTTCCTTTCCTGCTTCTACTGCTTCTCTTAAATTTTTACGAAATTTTGGAGACTTCATATTTTCTTTATGAATCGCTAAAGTCTCTTCGTGCCCAAGAGGAACTGGAACAATTTCGAGTTTTTTAGACATAATGCGCCTCCTTTTTCGAGACTATAACCAAATACCATCTTTACTACAAATTCCAAAATTTAGCTGCAAAATTTTAAAAGCTTCTCCGCTTATATTGTATATAAACATCGTCGCTTTTAATAATTTTTCGCTTGAATTTTGGAATTCTCGCTACGAGAGCGTATTTGGTGATAGTCCCTTATTAAAAAAATTTGCTGGTTTTATATTAACATAAATTAAGAGAATTTATAAATTTTAATCAAAATAGCCATTTTGGTTTTTTAATTGACAAAATTAGTAAGCAAGATTAGCATATTTTTAGTTCATTTATACCGTTGTAGCTCAGCGGCAGAGCACCCGCCTGATAAGCGGCTTGAAGTTCTTCTCTGATACGCGCGCTAGGCAGGGATAGAATTTAAGCGTAGGGGGTCGGAGGTTTGAGTCCTCCCAACGGTATTCAAAAAAATAAGAAAAGTCTTTTACGTTTTACGCTAAAAGGCTTTTTAATTTTTAATGTTAAAAATTATAGTATTATTTTACTTGAATAAAAAATAATATCAACTATGTTGTTTAAATAAATTGAAAATTGGCGGTGGGGGTGAGATTTAAGTCTTCAATCCTGTTGCCAAGATAACAGTTTTTCCTGTGCATAGCGGAGGGTGCAGGATTTGAACCTGCGAGAGGTTTCCCTCAACTGGTTTTCAAGACCAGCGCTATAGACCGCTCAGCCAACCCTCCGCTATGCACGAGATTGTTTTTTGTTTTTAATTATTTTTTTAAATAAAGATGAGATTGCCGCCTTCAACCGCTCGGCCACCCCACCAAAAAAATACAATAAGAATAATAAAATAAAACCAGCGCTTAGACAAGCGCCAAAAAAAATTTGAGAAATATTTTTTAATTTTGTTCGGGGGCAAAAACGGCGGCAGAGACAACGGTAGTCCATAAGCCGTCTTTATGGCCTTCGGCAGATTGGGTGATGTTAGTGGTTTTAAAAATCTTTCCAGAAGATTTATAAACTTGTTCCCTTTCGTCCCAAGCGGCGGAAGAATCAAATTCAAGACCTAAAGTAGTGGCAAGCATAGTGGCAGCAAGGTCTTCGGCGTAATCCCCTGCTTTTTGCTCTTTTTCGCCAAAAGAATGATGCTCGGATAAGTAGCCGTAATGATTTGGATCGGAAGGCTGGGCGAGGCCGATAGACGAGCAGATAAGGCGATTAGGCTCGTTGGTAGCTTGCCTTGCCATAACAGTAAAAACCACCTGACCAGGATTAAGAAGTTTTTTTCCGTCTTCGCGAGAAACTCTTTTGCAATTCGGCGGAAAAATGGAACTGACAGAAACTAAATTAAATTCCGCTATGCCGGCATCGCGCAAAGCCATCTCAAAAGATTGCAGATATTCTTTATGGCGACCGACTCCCTTGGTAAAGAACATCTTTGAGGGAACAAAATTATTCATAAAGAAAATAATAAATCAAACAGAGGAAAAATTACAAGGTGGAAAACTATTTTTTAAGTTCCTCACGGGCAACGAGACGATCGTCCCAAGGAATTTTTTTACCGCCGGCTACACAGATTGCTTGTTCGGAGCCTTTGCCGGTTATTAAAACTAAATCCCCTTCTGCCGCTAAAGAAAAAGCTTTTTTGATTGCTTCGCGGCGGTCTAGAATTTTAAAAAGATTTTCTTGCAGTTTTTTGCCACTATTTTCCGCACCGAGAGCGACGGCATTTATTATTTCTTCGGGGTCGTCATCGTAAGGGTCTTCGTTTGTAATGATAACGATGTCAGAATTTTTTCCGGCAATTTCACCAAGAATGGGACGACGAGAGATGTCTCGGCCGCCACCGGTAGAACCGAGAATATGAATTATTTTTTTATGGGGAATTTTTTTAGCGGCTTCGTAAAGCTTGCTAACAGCGTTCGGTTCAAAAGCGTAATCAATAATAACGGTAAAATTTTGCCCTTCATCTATTTTTTCAAATCTTCCCGGAACGCCAGTTATTTTATTTAACCCATCTTTAATAGCAGATAAAGAAATTTCTTCGTTCAAGCCGACAGAAATAGCAGATAAAGCATTATAAAAATTAAATTTGCCTGGAAGAGAAAGGAAAAAAGAGATTTTCTCTAAAATAAAACTTGAGCCTTTTCCATCTTCTTCTATAAAGCTATCCAAAGGGAATATTTTTTTTGAGTTTTTAAATTCAATTCCGGAAACGCTAAAAGTTATTTTTTTATCGGCAGGGAAATTTAGAAAATATGCGGCGTGTTCGTCGTCGTTATTTACAATTATAGTTTTGGAAATTTTTTTACCCCTTATTATTTTATGACGGCAGCGCGAGAGATGAGAAAAAAGTTTTCCTTTAGCATTTTTATAATTAATAAAACCGCCGTGCGCTTCAATATGTTCAGGATAAAGATTGGTAAAAATTAAAGCATCATAATTAATAAAACGATGGCGAAATTGCTCTATGCCTTGTGAGGTGGTTTCAATAACGGCATAACGGCAGTCGGCTTGCACCATTTTTTTTAGCATTTTTTGAGTAAAGAATCTTCCGACCATGGTCATTTTTTTATCGTTCAGCCATTCTTCACTGCCGATTTTAAACATAGCGGTGGAGGTGAAGCCAACTTTATAGCCAGCGCTTTCAAGCATTTTTGAGATGAGATAAACGGAGGTAGTTTTGCCGCTTGTGCCGGTAACGCCGATGACGATGAGTTTGTTTGAGGGAAAACCATAAAAAGCTGCCGAGAAAAAAGCCAAAAGAAAATGATAAGCGGGCTGGATAGATTTAAAAAGCCGCTGGGGAATAATTTTTTTTATAAAAAATAAAAGACGTTCCATAAATGTTTAATGAAGAAGAGACCCGGGAGGGATTTTTTTAGCTGGTTTTATAAGGATTATTTCTTCGGCGCCGCTTTTCTTCTTTTTTTGAGAAGCTAAAATCATAGCCTGGCTTTCTAAGCCGAAGATGGTTCGCGGCTCAAGATTAGTTATAAAAATAAATTGCTTGCCAATAAGCTTTTCCGGAGTAGAAAAAGTCTTAGCAATACCGGAGACGACTTGCCGCAATTTTTCTTCCCCAAAATCAACGAGGAGTTTTAATAGTTTATCTGAGCCGTCAATTTTTTCAGCGAAAATAACGGCACCGATTTTTAATTCAATTTTTTGGAAATAGTCAAATGAAATCATAAAGTTTTTAGTTTTTTATCCGAGGGCGGAGGAGGTGAGATTTGAACTCACGATACCGTTGCCGGTATACCGCTTTTCGAGAGCGGCCCTTTCAACCACTCAGGCACTCCTCCTTATTTATATTAAAGCGAATTTTTGCTTGAGGGGCAAATTTTTTATAAATTAGAAAAAGGAAAGGCTCGCAAATTTTCACTTGCAAGCCTTTGAATATTGAAGTTGGTTGGAAATTAGCGTCTGTGTGTTGCTTGTAACATCACTTTTAAATCGTGAGTGTAAATTTTTTGCTCTGCCTTCCTAAAATCACGCTCAAAACCCCAAGGAGAAGCCTTTGGTCCCTCAAGGTTCCGACTGCGTTTAAAGACAATATAATCCCCCTCTTCTGGATTTTTACCCAGTTTGAAGTCAGAAAATTGAGGTTCATTACTACCTGCCTCAATTTTCATACCATCGTTAAGGCGAAAATAGATTTTTTCACCTTTTTTACTAGTGGCAATATATCCATAACGCTTTTCATTAGAAAAAAAATCAACAGTGCCGAGTTCCATTTTTTTCCCGCTTTCTTTTAAAATTTTGGTTTAAAACATCTGTTTTAAAGCTAACATAAATAAACTTACTCGTCAAGTTTACTAAAAAACAGACCGGAAATTTTGTGCCCTCGCGAGGAATCGGACCTCGATTTACGCGTTAGGAGTGCGTAGTTCTATCCATTGAACTACGAGGGCTTTTAAGTTTTTATAATTTTATCACGCCAGGCGATAATTTAGAAAGGATTAATAATGCATTTATTACCATAAAAAACATTCATATTCAACTTGATATTTTATTTTGCGCTTGAAAAGGTGAGGTTTTAAAGTTATTATTTTTTAAAAAAGGGCCTATGGTATAGCGGTAACATGCGACTATGGCATAGTCGAGTCCGGGGTTCAACTCCCCGTAGGTCCACCAAGAGAAATTTTGCAAATTTTTTAA
>MHLG01000015.1:12906-13664 GCA_001821375.1 Candidatus Liptonbacteria bacterium RIFOXYD1_FULL_36_11
GTTGAGGAAGCGATGCCGGCGGTAGTTTCTATAGTTATTTCAAAAAATTTAGAAAAAGTTAAAAGAGACATACCAAAAGAGGGGCCGCTTTCTTTTTTAAAAATCGGTAATAATAAGCAAATTATTCCAGAAGAAGCAATTGACATTTATGGAATGGTGGAGATTGGAGGAGGATCGGGATTTATTGTTGATGAAAGCGGCTTAATAATAACAAACAAACATGTAATCGTAGATCGAGAAGCGGAGTATACAGTAATAACAAATGACGATCAAAAATTTGGAGTGGATGTTTTAGCGAGAGACCCGATAAACGATGTCGCAATTTTAAGATTAAGAGTAATATCAGAGACAAGAGGAAAAGTGCACAGATTCCCCTTTTTAAAATTAGGAGATTCTTCAAAAATAAAACTGGGAGAGACGGCAGTAGCAATAGGAAATTCATTAGGAATGTTTCGTAATTCGGTTTCCGCAGGAATAGTTTCCGGACTTTTAAGGTCAATTCGGGCGCAGATTGATCCAACAATTCCGACACAGGAAATGCGCGGTTTGATTCAGACGGATGCGGCTATAAATCCGGGAAATTCCGGCGGGCCTTTATTAGATGATAATGGAAAAGTGATAGGCATAAACGCGGCGGTAGTTTTCGGAGCAGAAAATGTAAGTTTTGCTATTCCAATAAACGCGGCAAAAAGAGATTTGGAAGATTTAAAAAAGTATGGACATATAAAAAGACCGCTTCTCGGGTTAAGGTATTTAAG
>MHLG01000016.1 GCA_001821375.1 Candidatus Liptonbacteria bacterium RIFOXYD1_FULL_36_11
ATAACAGTAAGGGATTTACTTTTCCATTTTCCTTTCAGATATGATGATTATTCTTTCGTATCGCCGATAGCAGAGCTTTCGGCGGGACAACAAACAACAATCTGCGGAATAATTAGAAAAGTGCGAGTAAGAAGAAGTTTCCGTAAGGGAATTATTATAGTAGAGGCGGTAATCAGCGATGAGACGGGAGAGATAAGAGCGGTTTGGTTTAATCAGCCATACATAAAAAACGTTTTAGTAGAAGGAAAGAAATTTAATTTTTCCGGAAAGGCGCGGGAAGCGGGAGGAGAAATAGTTTTGTCGTCACCCGCTTATGAAGCGGCGGATAATAAAAGAGTAACAACGCATACAGCGAGACTCGTGCCGGTATATCCAGAAACAAAAGGGATTACTTCAAAAGGAATAAGATTTGCGATGCGGTCTATTTTGGAAAATTTGGGGGAGATAGAAGAATTTATACCAGAAGAAACGCTGGACGAAAATAAGTTGCCGGAAATAAACGAATCTTTAAGAAATATACATTTTCCAAAAATATTAAAGGAAGCAGAAATAGCCAGGCGCCGATTTGCTTTTCAAGAGCTTTTTTTACTTTCCCTTTATAATCTACGCAAAAAAGTTGAGTTAACCAAAGAAAAAGCTCTTTCTATAAAGAGTGATTTTGATTTTGTGAAAAAAGCCATAGAGGAGCTTCCTTTTATAATGACAATTAGCCAAAAGAAAAGTTTACTTGAGATATTGCGCGACATAGAAAAGAAAACACCGATGAACAGACTTTTACAGGGAGATGTTGGTTCGGGGAAAACGGTAGTGGTGGCTTTAGCGGCTGTGGCGGCCGCTAAAGCCGGATTTCAAACAGCTTTTATGGCACCGACGGAGATACTGGCACGCCAGCATTATGAAACAATAAAAAAGCTATTTGGGAAAAAAGAAATTTCGGTGGCGCTTGTAGTAGGCGGGAACAAGGGAAGGGTTTTTTTCGGGGAAAATCTAGAAACGGAAATAAAAAAAAATGATTTAAAAAAAAAGATAACGAGTGGCGAAGTTTTTATAATTATCGGAACACATGCTTTAATCCAAAAAGATGTAAAGTTCAAAAAACTAGGATTAGTAATTGTGGACGAACAGCATCGTTTTGGGGTGGAGCAAAGAGCGGGACTTTTATCGGAGGGAAAACAAAAAAATAAGCAGGCGGTGCCACATTTTTTAAGTATGAGCGCTACGCCAATCCCCCGCACTCTTACTCTAACTGTATTCGGAGATTTAAACTTATCGGTAATAAACGAAATGCCAAAAGGAAGAAAGGAAATAAAGACAGAAATAGTTTTGCCGACAGACAGAGAAAAAACTTATAAATTTATAGAAAAAGAGGTAAAGGCAGGAAAGCAGGTATTTGTAGTTTGCCCGAGAATAGAGATAGAAGAAGGAAAAATGGTGGGACAACGAGAACTTTTTAAATTAGAGATAAAGTCGGTAAAAGACGAATATGAAAAGTTATCAAAAAAAATATTTCCAGATTTGAAAGTAGGAATGTTGCATGGAAAAATAAAACAAAAAGAGAAAGAAGAAATAATGGAAAAATTCAAAGAAAAAAAGATTGATATTTTAGTAGCCACTTCAGTGGTGGAAGTAGGAGTGGATGTGCCAAACGCAACAATAATGATGGTTGAAAGCGCGGAAAGGTTTGGGTTGGCACAGCTTTACCAATTTAGAGGAAGGGTGGGAAGAGGAAAACAGCAATCGTATTGTTTTTTGTTTACGGAATCAGAGACGGAGGCGGCAAAAAAGAGATTAGAGGCAATCACAACGGCAAAAAATGGTTTTGAATTAGCAGAGAAAGATTTGGCTTTACGCGGACCGGGACAATTTTTAGGAAAAAAACAGACAGGCACGCCGGATGCGGCAATGAAATCTTTACATGATTTATCACTGATAAAAGAAGCAAGAGGGAGCGCTGTTAAAATAATTAAGGAAAGCTCGGAACTTTTAAAATACCCGCTATTAAGAGAGAAAGTGCAGGAGTTTAATAAGGAGGTACATATGGAGTAAAAAGGAATCTTTAATAAGTGTTAGGATTTGACAGGAAAGATTAAAAACGTATAATGTTACACGGTTCTTAAATATATAATAATAGGAGAAAAAAGGATGGCGAAATTACCAAATTTTTTTAGTGATGGGAGTTTAACTTCTTTACCACCTGAAGTATTAGAGAAACAGGTGGAGAGATTAAGAGAAGTTTGTAAAAGACATAACTGCTTACCAGAAGAAGAGCGGGAACAAGAATCTGGTGAGTAGTATGGTAAGTTTTTAAAAAAATTAGGCCGGAGCACTTTGTGTGTCCGGCCCTTTATATTTCTAATCGGTTTTTCCTAAATTGTCAGAAGCAAAGCCCTTCAAGCAAAAGGTTTGGCTTGAGGGAGTTGGTATGCTTTTTAGCAATAAAGAAAAAATCCGACGGATATTTCAAGGTGCGTTCAATATCTAATGTTTTTATTGTAACACAGTTTTTCTAGAAAGAGAGCTTGCTGTGGAAAACTTATTTTTTTCGAAATTTGGGAGTAACCCAGAAACCGAGGCGCCATTTACCGCCTAAAGCAAGGCGAGTTTCCGCGTCTATGGCAGGAAGAGAGCCAAAAATGATTAGAGTAATAGGCATTAGAGCCCATTCAATAATATAAAGCAGGTAATGGCGACCGGAAAACCAAGACGGTTTTGGCGGAAGAAGCAAGACGGATAGAATAGCGGAACTAATAATACCAATAGAGGCGAGACTCATAATAAAACGGGTGATTTCTGGAAGACTATAAGAAAGGAGAGAATAATTAAAATTATCGCCGCCTAAAAGAAGGGGGAGCCATCCTAAAGCAAAAATAATTAGAGCGTTGGTAGCCCAAGAATGAAATCCTTCAATAGAGTTAAAAGCCCAATAAAGTTTTTTTGAAAAGGAGATGGATTTATTTTTTAAAAAGCCGTCTAGCATAAAAGGAATATTTTCCACGCCCCAAGCCCAACGCCTTTGCTGTTTATAAAGATTTTTCATAGTGCCGAAAAAAGTAGGAGCGATATTAGCGTCCATAAAAACCGGATAGTTTAAAGGAATTACTTTCCAATCACCATTGAAATGGATAAAGCATTGCCAAAAAATGCGGGAATCTTCGGAAACTAAATCTTTACTCCAAAAGCCTATTTTTTCCAGAGGTTCAAAAGGCATAGAGTGCGAAGAAAAAGTAGTAAGACGTTCGGGGCGAGCTTGTTGCATCATTTGCCAAAAAGTGCAGGAAAAAGAAATAACTCTTGCTAAGGAGGGAGCGTGAAAGATGTTATTGGTAAAAAGAGGAATGGGCTGATAGCTGGCACGCCAAGGATTGGCAGCAGTTAAAAATCTGTAAGATAAGATGCTAAAATAATTTTTTTCAATGCGAGTATCTATATCAAAAACAGAGACTAAAATGTGGCGGTAAGGAATGTTCAGTCTATCAATAATTTCTTCTTTTACTTTTTGTCCCATCCAAGATTCATTTGAGCCTTTACCGGGTATTTCGCCTGGAAGATTTTTAGGATGAACAGTAATTAAAAATTTGAAAAAATTGCCGGCGTATTCTTTTTTTATTTCTTCAGCAGCGAGAAGAGCGGCGGGACAAGCTCTTTCCTCAATGCCTAACACGATAATAAATTTATCTTTAGGATAATTTGAGGAAATAAGACTATCAAAAGTTTCCTTAATAACATCATACGGCTCTTTATAGAAAGGTAGAATGATAAGATGATAAACATCTTGCCAAAAAATTTTTCCGTCGGGAGTGGGATTTTCTTTTTGGAGTTTTTCCAGCCAGTCTATTTTAAGGTTTTTCTTCATTACGCCAAAAGTGTGGCGAAGATGAAGGGAAAGAAAAACAGTTTTTAAAAGCCAATAAATATCAAAAAGAATGATGAAAGCCGCCATAAAAGAGGGCGTAAAAAAAGAGAAGACGAACATAGCCGCGATAGAAAGCCAGACTAAAGAAGCTGGAAGGATTTCAAAAAACCTATACACAGCCAGAATTAAAACAGAAAGAGCCAGCTTTCGTCAACAGAGAAGATGCCGCCTCCTTTTGTAAAGAAATAAAGAGATAAGGCAAATAAGATGAAATCCAAAGCTAGATCTTCTTTAGAGCGCTTGCCGAGCCAAAATTTTCTTAAGATAAGCGTAAGCATTTCAAGAGCAATAAGCAGAGCAGCCCAGCGGGAAATAAACCCAAAAGCAAGAAGAAGCCCAGCAATAATATCAAGCACGCCGATAAATTTTGTTTTTCTGAATTTATGAAGACCAAACCAAAAAATAACGGTGGCAAAAGCGACGCGCAGAAAAAGAAAAGTAAAATCGCTTAAAATAAGAAGAATGGGCATAGTAGATAAGGTTTGATTAAAATATAATTTTAGATTACTATGGTTTTATTGTAGCAAAGATATAAGTAATTTAAAAGCAGAAAGATTACGAATTTATTGCGGGCAAAAAGGCCCTATCGTCTAGCGGTTAGGACATCAGCTTTTCAAGCTGAGAACCGGGGTCCGACTCCCCGTAGGGCTACAAAAATTATGAATAAAATTTCAACAGATGAGAAAAAAATAGAGAAACTTCTTTCGCGGGGAGTGGAAGAAGTAATAGTACACGAAGATTTAGAAAAAGAGCTTAAAAGCGGCAGGAAGTTGCGCGTTAAGTTAGGATTTGATCCGACAGGAGCAAAAATACACATAGGAAGAGCTATTATTTTGAAGAAGCTTAGAGAGTTTCAAGAGTTGGGACATAAAGTTGTTTTTATTGTGGGAGATTTTACAGCAAAAATCGGAGATCCTTCAGATAAGCTTAGTAAGAGGCCGATGTTAACGGAAAAGCAGATAAAAGAAAATTTGAAAAGTTACGAAAAACAGGTGGAAAAAATAATAGATTTAAGTCAGGCGGAGTGGCGTTTTAATAGCGACTGGCTGAAAAAATTAAATACTGGAGAAATAGCAGAGTTAGCAGAATCTTTTTCCGTGCAACAGATGATTGCCAGGAGAAATTTTAAAGAAAGGTGGGAGAAGAAAGAAGAGATAAGTTTAAGAGAAATGCTTTATCCCCTTTTTCAAGGATATGACAGTGTAGCGGTAAAAGCGGATGTAGAAATTGGCGGGTTTGACCAACTTTTTAATTTAAAGGCGGGAAGAGTGATACAAAAACATTATGGAATGAAGGAGCAAAATGTTTTGACTACTTCAATGCTAATAGGAACCGATGGGCAAAAAATGTCCACGAGTTTTGGAAATGTAATAAATATTACAGACGAGCCGAAAGAAATGTTTGGCAAAATAATGTCTATATTAGACGAGTTGATAGAAAAATATTTTTTGCTTTGCACTGATTTGGAAGAAAAAGAAATAAAGGAAATTAAGAAAGGAATAGAAGGGGGCAAACTTAATCCGAAAGACGCAAAAGTAAGACTAGGGGAAGAAATAGTAAAAATTTACCACGGAGAAAAAGCGGCAAGAGAAGCAAAAGGAGAATTTGAAAGAGTTTTTTCAAAAAAGGAATTGCCAAAGGAAATTCCGGAAGTAAAAATTGAGGGAGTAAGCAAGGATTTAGTGTGGGTTTTAATAAAATCAGGAATTGCTAAAAGTAAAAGTGAGGCGTGGAGATTAATAAAGCAAGGAGGAGTAAAAGTAAACGACGAAAAAGAGGAAAATCCGAAGAGGCAAATTTTTAAAGGAGATGTAATAAAAGTGGGGCCGAGGCATTTTGTGAAAGTAATATAATACGACTTTAAAAACCGCCGGAGAGGCGATTTTTAAATTGTGTTTTTGTTAAGTTAAATCAGCTAAGTTTGACTCGGAGTTTTTTAGCTTTGTCGCGATTGATTTTCGGAAGACGAATAGTAAGAACACCATTTTTTAATGAGGCGTCAGCTTTTTCAGGGTCTATTTCCTGCGGTAAAATTATTGAGCGGGAAAATCTTCCCCAGTAACATTCTTGATAAAAGTAGTCGTCTTCTTTTATTCTTTCTTGCATTTCTCTTTTTCCTTTTATAGAAACAGATTCGCCGGTGATGTCTATGGCTAAATCTTCCGGTTTAACGCCGGCAACGGTGGATTGGATAACTATTTCATCAGGAGTCTGAAAAACATCAACAGTGAGCTGGCCTTCCGGCTCAATAGAAAACTCTTCTTCCTGTTCCGCCGGAGATTCACTTATTATTTCTTCGCGCTTTTTTGATTTTTTTGTTCTCGGTTTTAAAACAACGCTTTCAGCTTTAGCAAGAGAGGCGACTGGTTCAGATTCTTTAGAGGTAGAAACTTCTTCGTCAACGGGAGCGGAAATATCTTCTATCCCCTTTTCTTTTTTGCCTTCCACAAGGCTTCCAAAATAATTTTTTGCTTGTTCATCCATAGTCTTATAATTATAACGCAAAAATTTTAAAATTGTTATTCTGTAGTTTTTGCTTTTTTAAGAGAATCAAGTTTTTCAAATTCGCCAAGAACAATAAAGCCAACGATTAAAAGAAGCATTGTTGGCAACATTACAGCTCCTTTTATCATTATAAGATAATTAAAAATCGTGTGCAATAAAGTGGCTAAAATAATACCTTCGGAAATAAAAAGAAACTGTTCATGAGCTTTAATGCCTTTCGCCCACCAATATCCCACTAAAGCAGAACTTAAGCTGTGAAGAAGATTGGCGCCAATAAAGCGTAAGGTGGCAGTATGGAAAGCAATGCCGATGTTGGCATAAGAATTGAATTGACCGAGAATGGCACCAATATTTTCCACGGCGGCAAAGCCTAAAGAAACCGTAATTATATAAACCATAACATCAATTGGCTCATCAAAAAATTTGCTTTTTCTAATAAACCAAAAAACGGCAAGGAATTTTAAAACTTCTTCTATTAAAGAAAAAGAAAAGAAATAAGGAGAAGAATATTCGGGAATTCCTATTTTTTTAAACCAGCTATCGGCAAGTACTTCAAAGTAAAAAGCTAAAAAAGTAAAAGCGGCACCGAGAAGAAAGGCAAAAATAATCATCTTTTTCGGTTCGGGGCGGCGGTAGTCTTCTTTTAGAAAAAAAAGAAGCCAGGCAAAACTGGGGAGAAGAGCAAGAAAAATAATAAACCCAGACATTATGTATATTATACAATAAGAATAATTTTCGGTGAAATAAAAAGCCCCCGACGTTTTTGAAATAAGAACGCGGGGGCGCGAAAGAGGTTTTAGGTTGCGGAGTTTATTTTTTCCGCCGAGATGATCACCTTGTTTTTCACAAGGAAAAAATCCGGAGGTTCTTCTTTTGACTCTAAAAAAGTCTTCCGCTTTGTATTTTTATAAAAACCCAGCTCCTCCTTTATGAGGATAAGCCATTTTTCTTCATAAACTTTTTCTTTCCAAAGAACAGGGTATATTTCCCCTTCTTTTAATTGTTCAATGGAAAGGATAACACCGGGCGCTTCCACAGCATATTTTGTTACGGGGCCGATATTGGAATAAAAAACAAAAGCAAATAATAAAACGGTAGCCCCAAATAAAATAATAAATCTTCCTCCGTCATCTTCATCTTTATTAAAAGAAAGAAAAAAAAGAACTAAGGCTACAAGACAAGAGAACGAAAAAGCGACAACTGTAAAGAAAACTATTAACTCTGGTGGCATTTTATTCCTCCTAAAAAAGTTTTTCAAAAAACCCTAAGGGGTTTTATGCTGATTTATTTATAAGCGAAGGAGTGTTTTTTGTCAATGGTTCGTGGTTATTTATTTTAAGTTGACCCTATTAAATAAAATTCTTTAGGTTTTAATTTGCGGAGCAAATTATTTAATATGGTGTCCAGGTTCAGATAGATATCCGCCACCTTAAGTTTGTAAAGTAATAACATCTTTTGTCGGCAGCCGACTAGTTTGCCGC
>MHLG01000017.1 GCA_001821375.1 Candidatus Liptonbacteria bacterium RIFOXYD1_FULL_36_11
AAATAAAAGACTTTTTCTATAATAACTTGTTAATAAAATCTTTAATAACTCTTTAATCCTTGTAGATAATATCTTTTATTAAATTAATCTTTTGGTTTAATGTTATATTTTTTATTATTTCCTTATTTATTTTTTCACAGGAATAAATAGCGGTTGTATGGTCTCTCTTCCCCACCTTATTACCAATAAAAGGATAAGACATTTTTAGAACTTCCCTTAACAAATACATTAATATTTGTCTTGGCTCTACAATTTCCTTTTTTCTTGATTTTCCTACTAAATCAATCACGGATACCTCAAAAAAATCAGCCACCGCTTTTACTATCTTATTTGGGCTTATATTTTTATTAGCCTGGCTATTTTTACTTATTATTTCATCTAAAACACTATCGGTTATTTCTATCCCCTTCTTCTCTTTTATAAAAATAAGCTTATTTAATATTCCCTCTATTTCTCTTATATTCTTTGTTAATTTTTGCGCTATTATATCTATTACTGTATTTGGTATTGTTTGTCCCATCTCGGAAAGTTTAGTTTTTATTATAGCCACCCTCATCTCATAATCAGGGTAAACTACATCAGCTATCATTCCTCCTTCAAACCTTGATCTTAATCTTTCATGTAAAGTTGGTAAAGCTTGCGGCGGACGGTCCGAAGATATAATTATTTGCTTATTTTCCCCGTATAAAGTGTTAAAAGTATGAAAAAATTCCTCTTCTGTTTTCTCTTTTCCTCCAATAAATTGTATATCATCAACTATTAAAACATCTATATCTCTGTATTTTTTCTTTATGTCGTCCATTCTTCTGTTTTTTATAGCCCAAACCACATCATTTATAAACTTTTCCGAAAAAACATACTTTACTCGCACCTTTCCTTTATAAAATGTATTAATTTCGTTTCCTATTCCTTGTATTAAATGTGTCTTTCCAAGTCCCACTCCCCCATAAATAAAAAGCGGATTATATTTAGAACCTATATCCTTTACGACCGCCTGCGCCGCCGCGTATGCCAACTCATTTGAAGATCCTACGATAAAGTTTTTAAAAGTATATTTTGGGTTTAAATTAGTTACTGGATCTATTTTAAACTCTGGGAAAGGAGTTTGGGAAAAAGTTTCTAAAGGAGATTTTATTTTTTCCCCTGCTGTTGTCCCTTTAAATATATTTCCTTGTACTACAAACTCTATTTTTCTAGCTGAATCGTCTACATTTCTTAAAACCGCCAGGATATTCTTATAATATTTGTTTTCCACCCACTCTTTTGAAAAATTATTTGGTAAAGCTACCACAAAAACTCCCCCTTCCTGTTTATCTAAAAGCTTGCTACTTTTAAGCCATGTATAAAAATTAGCATGAGACACTTGTATCTCCATTTCTGAAAGAACTGAATTCCAAATTTTTTCAAATTCCATATTTTCGGAAAAATAAAATATTTAATTTTTATTGTTACTATTCTACTCTTCTCTGTTTCAAACTTCAAAATACTCAAAATACCGTAAATGTTAATTTCTTGTGGAAAACTCATTTAAAATTTGCCTTTCTTCAACTTTAATGCTACATTTTTTAAAACAAGTCGATTATTACTTTTAAACTGACCGAAAAACTCCACCAACTCATTATTATATGTCTCAAACCTATAATCCTAATAAAAAAAAGCGCCAAAAAACCCACGGATTTTTAAAAAGGAAAAAAACTGCCACTGGTAAGCGCGTTTTAAAGAGGAGGATGCAAAAAGGCAGAAAAAAACTCTCTGTTTAAGCATTTTTTCCTTATCTATGCTTAAAAAAAGGCATAAACTTCCTATTTATCTTTTTTTATCCTTAAAAAGTGCCCTTAAAGTTATAAAAGGCGCTTTTCTTACTGTTAAAATAAAGGAAAACAACCTTTTGATAAGTCGTTTTGGCGTTGTTATTTCCTCTCGGTTTGATAAAAGAGCCGTCCATCGCAACTATTTAAAAAGAAAATTTTTTGATTTTTTTCGTCTAAATCTTAACAAACTAGAAAAAGGATTTGATCTGCTTATTTACCTCTCCCCTTCCGTAAAATCTGATTTTTCTGAAGAAAAAATTTTAGAAGAACTTTCTTCTCTTCTAAAAAAATCAGGTTTTTTAAAAATTAACAATTAAAACTTTCTCTATGTCTAACTTATATAATCAATTTTTCTTTCAGCCTCTTTTTAATGCTCTTATTTTTATTTATAGCTACTTTTCTTTTGAAAGTCTTGGTTTAGCTGTTATCCTCCTCACTATCTTTATCAGAATTCTTCTCTTCCCCTTTTTTCATAAAAGTACAAAAAATCAGATAATTATTCAGAAAATCCAACCCAAAATAAAAGAAATAATGGACAAGCATAAAGATAATAAAGAAGAACAAGTAAAAAAAGTTATGGAGATTTATAAAGAACATCAAGTTAATCCCTTTTCTGGATTTCTCCTTTTATTTATTCAACTTCCTATCCTTATTGCTTTATACCAAGTTTTTTATTATGGCCTTGCTCCCGAATCTTTTCACTATCTCTACTCATTTATTAGAAAGCCTGAAACTATAAACTTTATTTTTCTAGGCTTGATAAATCTAAAAGAAAAAAGTATTCTTATGGTTGTTTTGGCCGCTATTTTACAGTATTTTCAAGGAAAACTCCTTCTTCCAAAAAACAGTCAAAACAACAAAAAAGATCTTAGTTCTGCCGAAATAATGAGCCGGCAAATGGTCTTTTTCGGTCCAATTTTAACTATTCTTGTGCTTTCTAACTTACCGGCAGTCCTCGGTCTTTATTGGTCTGTTAGCTCCGCTTTTTCCATTTTTCAGCAAATCATCATTAATAAATCTTTAAAAAAACTAGATTAAAATGAGTGAAATAAAAACAATTTTTGAAAAAATGTTAAAGCTTATGAGTGTAGGCGAATTTCATGTTGACGTTAATGAAGAAAATCACCGCTTAATCATCTTTTTTGAAAACGAAGATTTTATTATAAAAAAAAACTTACCCTTTCTTGTTAACGACTTAAACCATATCCTTCAACTTATTTCTAAAAAATCGTCCCTTCCTCCCTATTTTATAGATATAAATAATTATCGTTTAGAAAGAGAAAAAATAATCTCCGAGCTTGCTAAAGCCGCCGCTAGAAAAGCTATTATGACAAAATCTGACATTTCTCTTCCGGCAATGAACGCTTACGAAAGAAGAATAATCCACGTGGAACTTTCTATGCGTCCCGATATTAAGACCGAATCCGAAGGTCTGGGACAAACTCGCCGTGTCATCGTTAAACCTATTTTAGATTAATTTTCTCAACGAAAAAACGCCTTGTGGGGCGTTTTTTTATTTGATAATGTTTTGCAATAATTCCTCTATTTCTTTTCTTTTCCACCTTGTCTTATTATCTCATCTACTAAATTATATTTTTTTGCTTCTTCGGCGGTTAAATAAAAATCTCTATCCGTATCCCTTTCAATCTTTGAAATTGGCTGACTGGTATGTTTAGCTAAAATTTCATTCAGTTTTTGTTTTATCTTTAATATCTGCTTAGCTGTTATTTCTATTTCTGTTGCTTGCCCTTCCACCCCCCCCATTATTTGGTGTAGTAATATTTCAGCGTTTGGGAGCGACATTCTTTTTCCCTTTTTCCCCGCCGCAAGTAACACCGCCGCCATAGAAGCCGCCATTCCTACGCATACCGTGGAGACATCAGGCTTTATAAACTGCATTGTGTCATAAATTGCCAGTCCTGCCGTCACTGACCCGCCCGGGCTGTTTATATAAATTTTTATATCTTTTTTAGGATCTTCGTGTTCAAGAAAAATTAGCTGGGCTATTACGGTATTTGCCATAGAATCATTAATCGGACCCCCTAAAAACACTATTCTTTCTTTAAGTAAACGCGAATAAATATCATAGGCTCTTTCCCCATACTGTGATTTTTCTATTACTGTTGGTATTAAATTCATAATTTTATTTTAATTAAAAACTTTTTTAAATTCAAATCTCTTTAAATTTTACCCCGTTAAACTGATTTTTATTTAACTGGGGTTTATTCCTGCTCCTCTAAAAACTTAAAAACCTTCTCATTCTTTATTTTACCGAAAGTATAGTCATATAATTTTTCCGTGTTTATATTTTTTCTCTCTGCTGGGCTTGTTTGCGTTAAAATTTTACTGGCTTCTTCTTTTATTTCTTCTTCTGAAATCTCAATATTTTCTTTTTTATAAACTGCGTCTATAACTAAATGCGCTCTTATTTCTTTTTCAGCTTTTTCTTTCAATCTTTCATCAAGTTTTTCTTCTTTTTCATAATATTTCTTTATATACTCTTCAAAACTTATTTTTCCTCCCTCAAGACTCTTTTTTAAATCACTCTTCATTCCCTCTCTCATCTTTTCCACCATAACTTCCGGTATTTCTATTTTTGCCTTTTTTAATATCTCATCAATTATTTTTGCTCTGTTTTTATCGCCTTCTCTTACTATTTTTTCCGCCCGTAAGCCTTCTTTTATGCTTTTTTTTAAATCTCCCACTGTTTTAAAATCTCCCATACTCTTTACTATTTCATCCGTCAACTCTTTTTCTTTCTCTAACCCCCTTGCTTCAATTAGCCACTCTATCGCTTTTTTTATCTCCTCTTCTTCCACTGTTATTTTTTTTATTTTTTCTTTTACCTCCTCATTTGCTCTCTTGGCAATTATTTTATAATCAGGAAGCTCTACTTCTGGAAATAAAGTCAGTTCCGCTTTAAAACTTAATCCTTCTTTATCTTCCTCAAATTTTACTTTTGGTGAATCTATTAAAATCCATCCATTTTCTTCTCCTACTTTTTTTAAGCTATCCTTTACCGCCTTTTCCGCCGCCTCGTTAAATATTTTTTCTTGGCTAATAAAATCTTTAGCTATTTCTTCCGGTGCCTGTCCTATTCTAAACCCTTTTATCTGCAATTTTTCTTTTTCTTTTATAAAAACCTCCTCTATATATTTTTCAAGCTCCTCTTTTTCTATTTTTACGGATAGAGCAACCAACCCATTTGTTTTTTTTTCAAAACTCGTTTTCATAAGTCTTTTTATTTACTACTTTAAATTAGCGCTTTAATATCTAAAAAATTTAACTTAATTTTTATATGGACTGTCGCCAAATACGCCTGTGGTGAACTTATTAAATCCACTTTCGTTACAAAATTTATAAAATTATCCCGATTCTGCGAAGCAGAATCAAGGATCCTCTATAAAATCAGGACAGTAAAAATAGTATTTGGCGATATGTCTTTATAAGTATCTTGCTATTAAAAGTGCCACTATGCTCATTACCTTAATTAACGGGTTTATAGCTGGCCCAGCAGTGTCTTTATACGGATCCCCTACCATATCTCCTGTTACCGCCGCTTTATGCGCTGGAGACCCCTTTCCTCCAAAATATCCTCCTTCTATATACTTCTTTGCGTTGTCCCAAGCCGCCCCTCCCGAGGTCATGGAAAGAGCCATAAAAAGACCGGAAACTATCGCTCCTATTAAAAATCCTCCCAGAGCTATTGGTCCTAAAAGAAACCCAACCAACATTACTGCAAAGAGCGGTGTAAGTGCTGGTATTATCATTTCTTTTATTGCCGCCTTTGTTACAATATCCACCGCTTTTTCATAATCTGGCTTTGCTTTATATTCCATTATCCCTTCTATTTCTCTAAACTGCCTTCTTACTTCTTCCACTACCGCTCCCGCCGCTTTTCCTACCGACTTCATTGAAAGAGAACTAAAAAAATAAGGCACTGCCGCTCCTAAAAATAATCCAGAAATCACGTAAGGGTCTTGTAATCCAAAGGCCGTATTTTTAGCAAACTTTAAAAGTTCTTCTAAATATACTGAAAAGAGTACTAAAGCCGCTAGTCCTGCTGAAGCTATAGCATATCCTTTAGTCACCGCCTTTGTTGTATTACCAACAGCGTCAAGCGCATCTGTCACTTTACGCACGTCTTCTTCTGCTTCAGACATTTCTGCTATTCCTCCCGCGTTATCTGTAATTGGTCCAAACGAATCTATGGAAATTATAATACCTGCCACCGAAAGCATTCCTACTGCCGCTATGGCAATTCCATACATTCCAGCCAATGAAAAACTTATAAGCATCCCGGCGCAAATTACTATAATCGGTAAAACTGTTGCTTCCATTCCCACCGAAAGTCCCATAATAATATTTGTTCCATGTCCGGAGTTAGAAGCCTCCGCAATGCTTTTAACCGGCCTGAATTTTTTTGATGTATAGTAATCGGTTAATATAACCATTAAAATAGTTACCACTAATCCGACCACTGAAGAATAAAAAAGATTTAAATAATTATTTGGAAAAAAAGCGCGCGCGGCAATATAAAATAATATTACTGAAATAATTAACGAACTCCATAATCCTTTATAAAGCGCCCCCATTATTTTTGTCGGGGAAAGCTGGTCTCCTTTTTTTCCTAACTTAACAAAAAATGTTCCTATTATTGAAGCTATTATTGCCAGCCCTCCTAAAACTAACGGAAACAAAGAATGAGCATTTGTTGATTCTCCGCCAAAATAAGCCATTCCTAAAAGTATAGCCGCTGTTAAAGTGACTGCGTAAGTTTCAAATAAATCCGCCGCCATTCCGGCGCAGTCCCCTACATTATCTCCTACGTTATCCGCTATCACTGCTGGATTTCTTGGATCATCCTCCGGAATGTTTGCTTCTAATTTTCCTACAAGGTCCGCTCCTACATCTGCCGCTTTTGTAAAAATACCTCCGCCTAATCTTGCAAAAACAGAAATTAAACTTGCTCCAAAACCAAGCCCGATTAAAATCTCAACATTATATGTAGTTAAGTAAAAAGAAGCTACTACTAGTAATGCCAAAGCCACTACTAAAAATCCTGTTACTGACCCTGCCTTAAAAGCCAATCCTAAAGCTTTCTGTGTTCCCTCTCTTGCTGCTTCCGCTGTTTTTGCGTTTGCTCTTACTGCCACATTCATTCCAATAAATCCTGCGAGCGCTGATGATATTGCCCCCGCCGCAAATCCCATCGCTACCGGTAATTTTAAAAAGTACCAGATTAAAAGAAATAAAAATATTGCTACTACCGCTATCGTTTTATATTGTCTTGAAAGATAAGCCTTTGAACCTAAAAGTATCGCTTTTGAAATTTGGTTCATTCTTTCATTTCCTTTCGGTTGTTTTTTTATCCAAAGAACTAAAAACAAACTGTAAATAAGCGCTAAAGCTATTGGCGCGTAAATTAAAATTTTTATTAATCCTATACTCATTTTTTATTTTAATTTTATTTTTTAATTAATTTTTATTTTATTTCTTCTTCCTTTTTTACCGTCTCTTCTATTATTACACCCTCTGCTTTTCCTCCTTCTATTTCTTCTTCCGGCTTTCTTTCCGATCTCACGTCTATTTTCCATCCGGTTAATTTTGCCGCCAGTCTCACATTTTGCCCCCCTCTTCCAATAGCTAAACTTAACTGATCTTCCGGCACAAACACTCTCGCCTCTCTTCTCCCCCCCATCTCAATTCTTGAAACTTTAGCTGGCGAAATAGAATTAGCTACATATTTTTCCGGATCTTCCGACCACTCTATAATATCTAATTTTTCTTGTCCCACTTCATTATTTACTGCCATCACCCTCGTCCCTCTCTGCCCGACAAAACTTCCCACTGCATCTATATTTTCATCTTTTGAATGCACTGCTATTTTTGTCCTGCTTCCCGCTTCTCTTGCTATTGCTTTTATTTCCACCGTCCCTTCTGCTATCTCTGGCACTTCTGTCTCAAAAAGTTTACTGATAAATTTTGGGTGAATTCTAGACAATACTACATTTGCTCCTTTTGAATCATTTTGCACTGTCTCTACATAAAACTTTAATCTTTCTCCTATCCTATAATGTTCACCTTGTACTGACTCGCCGCCGAACATTATCCCCTCTGCTCTTCCCAAATCTACAAACACATTTCCCCTTTCAAATCTTCTCACTACTCCGCTTACTATCATCCCCTCCCTATCTTTGTATTCATTGATAATAGAATCCCTCTCAATCTCTCTTAATTTTTGTAATATGTTTTGCTTTGCTGTTTGAGCGGCTATTCTTCCAAAATCTTCCTCCGGTACTGGTAATGGAAAAATTATCTCTTCTTCAAGCTCTGCATTTTCTTTTATTTTTTTTGCCTCTTCCAAAAGAATATGTTTTTCCGGATTATATCTTGGCAGAACATCTTCTTCTTGTTGTAAAAAATCTTGCGCTACCGCTTCGCCCTCTTCCTCCTCTTCTATTATTCTTACCGTACTTTCGTCAACTACTATTTTTGTCTGCCAAAAACTGGTGTTACCCGTCTCAAGGTCAAGCTTCGCTTTTACTACTCCCCCTCTCAACCCGTATTCTTTTTTATACGCCGCCGCTAAAGAAGCTTCCACCGCTTCTAAAACTTTATTTTTATCTATCTTCTTTTCTTCGGCTATCTGTCCGATAGCTTTTGCTAATTCTTTTAAATTCATATTTTTATTATAAAGCAATTTTTTAAAAAACTCGCCTTTACGCGAGTTTCTGATTCCTTATTAATATACACCTTTCTCTCCTCTTAAGTCAACCTTTTTCTTTTACATATTTTAAGTATTAAAAAATATTTTTCTTAATAGTAATCAAGACGCTATTCTTTAACAAAGACATATTTAAACAAATTTGTCAAATACCAATATTCTTATAATGCCTTACCTTCACCTTTTTTTCGTTTACAACCACTGCCACAAGATCTATTCTCCACCCAGCATCTTTTACTAGCTCTGGATGCAAATTAGCATAAAACTCACATATTTTCTTTAATTTTATCAACTTAGCCTTTGTTAAGTTGTCTTCCGGACTTATCAACAGATTTGCCGAATTATCCCCAAAAGATTTGGCATAAACTTTTATAGTCTTTACCTCAACAAAAACAAGAATTTTGCTAGTATTTATCGCTATAATATCAATTTCCCCAAACTTCTTTCCCCAATTCCTTTCTACTAATTTATACCCAGATTCCTTTAGATATCCACAAGCCAGCTCTTCGCCTAATTTACCAATTTTTAAATGAAAAGCCATTTCAGTGTTTCACGTGAAACATTAAAATTAATTAAATTACTATGTTTTTCATTTTTATAAGTTTTACAACCCGAAAACCTTATAAAATCTACATCTAGTTAAAAAATGTTTCACGTGAAACATTTTTCTTAAATTTTCCAGTGTTTCACGTGAAACACTGGAAAATAAAAGACCCCTCATCTTACATCAAAAACCAACCCGAAAACCGCATAAATAAAGCACGATGCTCCAAATTGTTTCACGTGAAACATTTTACAATATCTTAACACTGTTTCACGTGAAACACTAAACAGATGAAAAACCAAAAAATTACCCCTATAAATTATTTTTTAATGTTTCACATGAAACATTAAAATTAAAAGTAAAATTGTTTTTTGATATAACTCTTAAATATTTAGTTTAACTTAGCAGGGGATAATAAAAACAAAAAAATTGTTTCACGTGAAACAATGTAAAATTTCTATCCAATGTTTCACGTGAAACATTTTTGCACTTCATTCGGCAATTGCCGAATTCCGAACTAAAAAAATACGACTTTTCAGCCGTTTATTTTTTAAGATAAAAAATGTAGGTCTAAAACATAACTTCAGCGCTTTTATGCAACCCGGAAAACCCGGATGCACATAAAAAACGCAAAACACAAGAAAGGCAAATAGATGAAAACCATCTACTATACCAATTATTATGTTTCTAAAATTATTAATTAATTTTAGACCTACATTATAAAAAGTACTAACTCTAAGATAGTAAAAACTTTTATTTAAATCAATGAAGATTTATAAGGTAATTATAAAAATCAGTGCGCGCTCAAGGGATTGAACCTTGGACATTCTCGGTGTAAACGAGATGCTCTACCACTGAGCTAAGCGCGCTATATTTTTTAAAGAAACAATTATCTCAATCTATCAAATCTTAAAAAGAAAGTCCAACTACAATCCACCACATCATTTCTCCCGTTTCCATCGTCCAAAAAAAATGGTCAAACATCCCCATTATTAAAAATCCTAAAAGGACAGATTTTATTATCCCTGCCTCTAAATATTTTTTTTCAAAATTATCTTCTTTTCTTTTTTTTAAAACCCCCTTTAAAGATAAAGCTAAAAATAAAACCAAGCCGATAACTCCTGTTTCCACCGCCGCTAGTAAATAGATATTATGCGCCGGCTGCCACTCCCAAAAATTTTTCATTCCCGCTTTTTCATAAACTCCATTATAAAAAGAGTAGGGAACATAATTTCCCATTCCAATTCCCAAAAAATTTTCTTTTATAATTTCCACCGCCTGCTTAGTATAAGACATTCTCTCTATTACTGATTCTTGATTTAGTGTAATTTTGGCGCGCGAGCCAGCTAAAGGAAAAACAGGAATAAAAGCCGCCATCATGGTAAACCAAAGCGAAGCTATAACTACGCTTCTTTTAATATTATTTTTTTCTTTAATAATTGTTAAAGAAAAAAATAAAAGCGCTGCTATCCATCCCATCCACGCCGCTCTAGAAAAAGTTAAAACCACTCCTAAAGAAACAGCATATAAAAAAGCCAGTAGGGGAATGTTTATTTTTTCTTTTTTAACAAAAAAATAAGCAATCGCAAAAAATCCTAAAACTAAAAAAGCGCCTAAAATATTTGGATGTAAAAATGTGCCGTATGGCCTTACTAAATCCACACCGGCTACACTCATTTTACTTATCCCGACTATTCCCACTCCAATTTTCTGTTCCCCTAAAAACCTTAATCCTATATGCGATTGCAACTTAAACTGCCAAAAAGCTAACACGGATTCTAAAACCGCCATTCCTCCAAAAATAGCAAATACTTTTTCTCTTTTTATTATTTTCTCTTTTAAAAGAATTCCGGCAACAATAGCTAAAAAAACATAAAGTGCTAATCTAAAAAATCTATAAACTGCTAAAAGTTTTAAAGGTGCAAAAATTATTGCCATTACCACGCTAGTCAAAAACAAAATTGCGAGCCAACTCACCTTATTGTAAAAAAAACTTTTTTTTAGCAGTAGCACCGCAAAAAATAAAAACGCTACTAAAAAAACATCACTTAAACAAAAAAACGCCGCCTCATATTCTTGAAACCCCGGTATAAATTTATAAGCCAAAACCCTATACCCCAAAGGAATAGCGGCAATAAAAAAATAAAAAAACACTTTTACTTTCTTTTCCATTTTTTCGGCTCTTTTTGAAAATAAAATAGTTTTGCAACTATCTCAATTAGTAATAAATTGCCGAATAAACTATTCCTAAAACAAAAATTACGAAAAGAAAAATCGCCGCCGCTAAGTTAACTCCTCTTCTGGCAAATAAATATGGCACCATTCCTTTTTTTTCCATCTTTATCCAAACAGCGGATATTATTGCGCCCTCTAAAGCTAAAAATACTCCTCCCGCAATCGATACTATTCTAAAAAAATTATTGAATCCCAAACATATTAAAAAAACCGGCAAAAAAATTACTGCTATATCCGCTACCCTCGTTTTTATATTTAAGTCCATTTCCATTATTTCTTTAATGCTTAATCCTATAACAAAATAAGAACTTAAAATTGATAACAGTCCCGTTAAACTTATCAGAGCTGAAACAAAATAGGGGAGAGTAGTTATCCAAGCTAACGGGTTTTCCATTAGTCCACCTCCCATTTTTAACGCTCCAATTATAAAAGCGAGATATGCCACCGCCGGCACTACTGTACCCCAAAAAATTACCTTCTTAAAGCCGACAAAAGAAATCTTATTTTCTTTATAATACTCTATTAATGCTGGCACTGCCGCTCTTCCTGAAAAAGAAAATAAAAAAGGGCCAAAAGGTAAAAAAAACAAAGCCCAATTTACACTGGGAATTTCTATTATTTTTTTTACTTCATTTGTAAAGCCCATTGAAAAAATAAAGAAAAATAAAATTGCCATCACTGTTGTTATCGCAAATTCAAACCTTGCCATCTTCTTAATACTCAAAAAAATTGCTGCTGATCCTAAAACCCAAAACAGTAATATAAAAATTTTTTCCTCTCCCTCCGGAAAAATTATTTTTAAAAAACTTTCTGCCAAGATTAAATAAACCATTAAAGTCATAACACCTCCCACGATCGCCGCTCCTATTGAAAGCCAAAACCCTATTTTCCCAAAATATTTTTCCGCATAACCGGCAAACTTAAATTTTTCCCTGTTTCTTAAAATAATATCAGCGTACATCGTGTGTAAAAAATAAAATATCAAAACAGAAGTAGCAATATAAAAAACTCCCGTTATAAAACCGGCCAAAGAAACAAAATAAGGCAAAGAAAAAACACCGGCGCCGATTATTGTGCTTGCTAATAACGAAACAGGTAAAACAAACTTTTTATAAAAACTAAGCTTTAAATATTTCATCTCCAACCCGCGCTCTTTTTAAAATTTTTATTCCAATTTTTTTTCCTTTTGGCGCAGTTTTCACTTTTTTATGGTCTATCTCTAAAGAAGAGATGACTTGTGAAAAAGAAGTTGTCGCTCCGGAAAATTTTACTTTTTCTCCGGCTTTAAACGGTTTTGAAAATTTTACTACCGCTACTTTTATTTTGTTGTAAAAATGAACCACTTTTCCTATTGGTTTTTCTAAAACTTTTTTTAGTTTTACGGCTTTAACTTTAATTTTGCTTTTTATTGTTGCTTTCTTAACTTTTGGCATTTTATTTTAATGTGCCGTTTTTACTTTTATCTTTTTTAATTAACTCTAAAACTTTTTCTAAAAGTTTTTTTGGGTCACTGTCATAAACTATCTTTCCCATTCCGCGATGCGCTTTTTCTGTTATTCCTTTTATCTCTTCCGCGATTCCTCCGCTGCCTGTTAAAATTCCTATCGGTTTATTATTTTCAAAAGCTATTGTGAATTCATTTAAAGTACCAATTCTTCCGCAAACTAAAATTATTGCATCGGACGACCTCGTTAAAAGTAAATTTCTTCCTGTGTAATCAAATCCGGTGTAAATAATAAAATCGTGGTAATCAACCGGTAGGTGATAACTCTTAAGATGCGCCTCTTCGGAAACAGCCGGCGACATTCCGATAACCATCCCGCCGGCGATCTTCGCCGCTCTTGCCACCCAATAAGGCGCTCCGGTAGTCGCGCCGGTAATTAAAATTATTCCTTTTTCTGCCACCATCTTTCCAAGTTCTTCTGATTTTGCAAAAGCGCTCGGTGAGCAATAAGTCGTCTCCGCCGCTCCCGATATGGAAATCTTTATTTTTGGCTGATAAATATATCTTAACTCTTCTCCGTTTTTATTTTTTTTATCCATATTTATAAGTTTATCACTTAAATATGCTTTTGTTGCGAAAGTAGAAATGGTATTTGACGATAGACCTTATTATTATAACACATCTTCTTCTTTCTCTTTAGGAATTTCCGCTTCTATTGCAAACTCATCCATTATTTTTACTTTTAAAGCCGCTGAATTTTCTTCATCGCCGTGCGTTATAAAAACTTTTCTTAATGTTCTCGTCATTGGTTTTAACCAAGCTAAAAGCTCTTCTTGGTCGGCGTGCGCCGAATATCCGCTAATGCTTTGTCTTTTACAATTTACCTCCACTTCTTTTCCGTATATCTCTACTTTTTCTGCTCCTTCTTGAATTTTTCTTCCTAAAGTTTCTTTTCCCTGATAAGAAACAAATAATATCCCATTTTTTTTGTCGCTTAAATAATTAAGCTCGTGCCTTAAAATTCTTCCCCCCTGCGACATTCCCGAACCGGCAATTATTATTTTTGGCCCTTTCTTTTTTTCTATCTCTCGCGACTCTTCACTTGAAAGTGTTGTTTCTAATCCTGGAAAATTAAATATTTCATCTCCCGTTCTTATTTCTTTTCCTACGTCTATTCTAAAAAATCCTTGATATTTTTTATAAATTGTCGTCAGTTTTATCGCTAACGGGCTATCCATATATATCGGCACTCTTGGTATTCTCCCATTACTCACCAGCTCGTTTAACTCTACTAAAAGCTCTTGCGTTCTTTCCATGGCAAATGCCGGAATAAGCAATGTCCCGCCACCGTTTATCACTTCTTCTATAAAATCTTCCAGTAAATCCCTTCTTTTTTCAGCATCCTCGTGTATCCGGTTTCCATAAGTTGATTCTATAAGCGCGTAATCAGCTTCTTCAATCTCATCCGCTACTGGCATAATGGAATTATGTAAATTTCCCAAGTCTCCGGAAAATACAATACTTTTTCCCTCCGCTGTTACTTTTATGCAAGCTGAACCTAAAATATGCCCGGCGTTAAAAAATTCTACGGAAAATTTCCCTAGCTGAAAAACTTTTTTATACTCAACTTTTTCCCAAAGGTCCATCAGCGCGTTTATATCTTTTGTTTCGTAAATTGGCTTCTCTCTTCTTTTTTCCGCTTCTTTTCTTAATATGTCTTCCGAGTCTAAAAGTAAAAGCTCTGTAAAATCTCGCGTTGGCGCCGTGGAAAAAATTTTATTGCGAAATCCCTCTTTATAAAGTTTTGGTAAAAGCCCGGTATGGTCTATGTGGGCGTGTGTTATTAAAACCGCTTTTATTTCCTTGGCGTCATAGGGTAGGGGAGTAAAATTTTTCTTTTCGCAGTAACTTTCTCCTTGTTCCATTCCGCAGTCTATAAGAATTTTTTCTCCGCCGGTCTCCAGTATAAAACTTGACCCGGAAACATTTTTTACTCCTCCTAAAAAAATTATTTTCATGCCTTCTATTATACCTCAAAATCAGCTCTCTTGATAAACACTGCCTTTTTTCTCCCGAAGTTTACCCCGTGAAATCTATCCTATATTTCACCGGGGGTTATACCCCTACCTACCCTGCCTACCGGCAGGCAGGCCGTGTATTTTTTCTATTTCACTGGGGTTTCCCGTGAAACATTTACCACTTTCTAACTTTTTAAGTAATGTATTGACACAACTTATAATATATGCCATAATTCCAGCGTAAAATTGAACATTAAAAACTACATATTTTCTGTTTCTGCGTAGCTTTGAGTTGATTATTTTTAGTCATCTCTAAGCTATGCGGGAACATTCGGTCTACTCGCGTAACTCATGGTTTTTTATGACGCCGTTATAAGGCGATTGAAATAAAAAGACCAAAAGGCCGCGTGCGGCCTCAAAAAAATTAATCGCCAAAAACAGCGAGAGGAGAAATGCAATGTTTCAAGAGATAGGGGATTATTTTTTGAACATTTCAAGAAAGCTGGTGGAAAAATTAGAATATCACCAGCCGCAGTATTTTAAGTTTAAAAGTAATGTTGAAAAAAATGCCTCTTTCTTTGTAAAAGAAGAGGAAGGAAACAAATTTCCTTTAGTTTTTAAGGTTCGTCCAAAAAAAAGGAGGCAAATGGGTCCAAATTGTCTTCCTCAACCTAGTGATGTATTCCATGTATTTCTGAAATTTGAGAAAAAGGAGAGTTTTACCGATGCTAACACCAACAGGGAATGCGAATCAAGAAATCGTCGGATAGTTTATATTTATCCGCATGAACCGCAGGGAAGAAGTAAGAAAAAAATTATTTCACGAGGAAGGCTTTGTTTCCAAGATTTAGGAAATTTAGACAGAGAATGTATAATTTTGCCAAAACCTCCTTTTATGGAGCATTTAAATGGAACACACAGACGTGGATGTTTATGGATAGCGGAAGCAGAGCAAGGGTATAATTTACATATCTGTAAACGTGAAGATGAAGTTTTAAATAATGAGATAGTAAAAGTTTTTTTGGAGAGGGCAAAAAAAACACAATTTTTCGACGCAATGAGAATAGAATTGCCTGGCGTTACGAAACAGAGAGAAGATGAAGAAACTATTTGCTGTTATGATAAAAGGCGAGATGATTCTCCTGTGGCACGAGTTAGGTATGTCCGCCGTGATTTAATAAAGGAAAGCGACGGCGTAAAAGTAAAAAGCTTTAGATTTTTTGAATTAAATAGTATTGATAATTCCATTAATACAAATACAATAAGATTCAAATTAACTGAAAAAGGGCTTGAAAAAATTTAAAGCTCATTAAATAGACCTTAAAAATGTATTCTATGCCCCTGTGATATTTACAGGGGCTTTTATTTTTTCGCTATGTTTTTTAAAGCCTCTTTCAACCTGCTCTCAAATTCTTTTATCTTCGGGTCTAACTCGCTTATTGCTTCTTTAACTTGGCTTCTATTATATCCTAAAGACATCAGTGCCTCTTCAATACTTGCGTCCGATTCCATCTTCTTTACTCCCTCCATTGCTCCTTTTACTATTATTTTTCCTTTTAGCTCTAAAATCGCTCTCTCCGCTGTCTTCTTTCCTATCCCCGAAACTCTTGTTAAAAGTTCCGGTCTTCCTTCATTTATTGCCGATACTAAATTTTCTACTGTGGAAATGTTTAACATTGCGAGCGCTGTCTTTGGTCCTATTCCTGACACCGTTAATAATTTTTCAAAAACTTCCAACTCAAAAATTGAAATAAATCCGTATAAATCTAGACTATCTTCCTTTACTGATAAATGGCAAAAAAATTTTACTTCTTCTCCGCTTCTCGCCTCTTTTTTTGAATTTTCCGAGGTAAAAATTTTATATCCTATTCCGCCTGCGTCCACTACGCAGAATCCCGGCTCTTTTCCCTCCACTTTTCCTTTTATGTAATAAAACATCTTTCTCTTATTATATACTATATGTTTTTCTTTTTCCTTTTTTAAATAAAAAAACCCCCCACAGGAGAGGATAGGTCATCCTGCGAGGGAATAAATAAACAAAGGACTGATTTAACTATAAGCAATTAAAAAACATTGTCAAATAATATAAAAAAGTGTATAAATATATACGTAAACACAGGCGCGCGTAGCTCAGCGGTAGAGCAGTCGTCTTATAAGCGACTGGTCCCTGGTTCAAATCCAGGCGCGCGCACCAACTAGCATATTATTACCGGCAAACAACAAAGCTGAAATTCGTCAAAAAACCCGCCTAAACAGCGGGTTTTATTTTGCTAAAAATTTTATCTTTAGCAATATTTGTGTTTATCTTTATCCCGAATTTTTTTACTATTTCATAAAACTCATCCTGCTCTAAAATCTCTTTTTCTAAAAGCGTTTCCGCTACTTTATCTAAAGCCTTTCTTTTTTCTTTCATAATTTTCATTGCCTTATTTAAAGCGTCGTTTATTAACATTGCTACTTCGCTGTCTATATTTTTTGCCACTTCTTCCGAATAATGCTTTCCCGTCATAATCTCTCTTCCTAAAAATATTGACTCGTCTCCATCTCCAACCGCTACCGGCCCCATTTTTTCACCCATTCCATATCTTGTCACCAAACTTCTTGCTAAATCATAAGCAACCCTCAGATCATTTGATGCTCCGGTTGTCACATCTTTAAAAACTGTTTTTTCGGCTGCGTATCCTCCCATCATCATTACAAGATCGGCTAAAAACTGTGCCCGGCTTTTTAATCTTCTGTCTTCTAGTGGAAGTTTCAAGGTGTATCCTCCCGCCATGCCGCGTGAAACTATGGAAATTTTATGCACCGGATCCGCCTCCGGCAAAACCGCCGCTCCGAGCGCATGCCCCGCTTCATGATAAGCTATTATTTTTCTTTCCTTGTCTGTTATTGTTAAGCTTCTTCTTTCCGGCCCTAAAATTACCTTTTCCACTGAATCAAAAATATTTTGCAAAGTTATCTCTTTCTGTCCGTTTATTGCCGCGAGTATTGCCGCCTCATTCATTAAATTTGCCAGATCTGCCCCGGAAAAACCCGGCGTTCGCACTGCCACTTTTCTTAAATCAATACTATTTGCGAGTTTTTTATCCTTGGCGTGTATTTTTAATATTTCCTCTCTTTCATTTATATCTGGCAAATCTAAAATTATCCGTCGGTCAAATCTTCCCGGTCGGAGGAGCGCTGGATCTAAGACATCGGGTCTGTTTGTAGCCGCGAGTATTATTACTCTTGTGTTTCCTTCAAACCCGTCCATCTCTACCAGTATCTGATTTAAAGTCTGCTCTCTTTCGTCGTGTCCGCCACCAAGTCCCGCTCCTCTTTGCCTTCCTACCGCGTCTATTTCATCAATAAACAAAATAGAAGGAGCTGCTTTCTTTGCTATATCAAACGCATCGCGCGTGCGGCTGGCTCCTACTCCAACAAACATTTCTACAAACTCCGAAGCGGACATATAAAAAAACGGCACCCCGGCTTCTCCTGCTACTGCTCGGGCGATTAGCGTATTATGGCTGACTATTCCATTCGCTGTAAAAGAATGATTTTCTGGCACAGTGAAGTCGTAAACTTTTTCTTTCCCCTCGCTAATAGCCATTACTGGAGAAAAAAACAAATTTGCAGCTAACAGCGACTTTAAATACTCCCCGGCTTTTGAATAAACTCCGCTTTTTTCATATTCTCCTACTAAAAACTTTAAGGAATTTCTTGAAATGCGTCCTCTCGTCTTAATTTTATTCATTATCTTTGATAATTTTTCTGTGCTTTTTCTAGCAGATTGTATATCTTGAAAACACCTTCCCATTGTATTGTTTGCATAAGGCAGCACATCTACATTAGTGTTTCCCGTATTATGAGTAGATAAATAATTTTCCATTTTTTCTTGTTTTCTTTTAAGTCGAAAACCAATTTGATTAACAAACGGAACTAAAGAAGTTCCAGAAACAAAAATCTCATAAACCGGATTCTTATGTTTTTTATCATTCCCGCTTTTTATTCTTCTTCCTGGCACTATCCCCATATTTAAAAGTAATGCTATCACCTGATTTGAAAGCGTCTTACTGACCGTGGCATATCCAAAAGTATATCGCTCAAAATATCCATCCGTGTCAAATAATCCCTGTAAAAAAGCCACCACCACTTCTTTTGGCGCCATCATAATAGAAGGAGGGATTGTCTTATCATAAGACAAAAGATAAGACATTCCTGAATAATACAAATCTTTTTTTACTTTCCAAGATGAAACCACGCTTGTTATTCCATCGCTTCCCATCCTCAAAGACACTTCCGGATATTGTTCAGAAATATACGAAGCAAAACAATATCTCAACTCTTCGTCAGTGGTCGTAAAACCAACTCTGTTTGAATGGCTTAAATTTCCGTCTCCTGTTAAAAGTCCCATTATATACGCTTCCTCTACACTTACTTCTCTTAAATTCCCAAACTGCTTATTATTAAATTTCACTGCTACTAAATCTCCCTCCTTTAAATCAGAAAGTTTTTTCCACTTTAAACAGCCATCTTTTTCCATCACTGCTATCGGATGCTCTGGCGTTCCTTCAAGCTCCATACCCTGCTTGAGAAAAATTTTCACCGTTTGTTGTTCTCCTAAATCATACCAATGGGAAGCCTTGCTCTCTTTAGCTTGGGCAGTCTTAAGGTTTATTGACAACACTGAAGCTCCTTCTACCTCTCCCGTTTCCTGATTTACAAAAAAATACTTTGGCACATCCTTAATCGGTATTACCCCTTTGTTTGTTGTTACCAATGTTTCTCCCGTTACGCATTTCCCTGTCCCCGGTGATCCTACTAATAAAACCCCTCTCGGAATTTTTGCTCCTAAATCTGTAAACTTTTTTGGATTTTTTAAAAAATCCACTACTTCCTTAAGTTCTTGTTTTGCTTCCTTTAATCCTGCCACATCCCCAAAAGTCGTCTTATTTTTTTGCTGGTTGAATGATTTTAAATTTGATTGCCCGAAAGAAAAAGCTTGGTTCATCCCACTCTTCGCGTTCCGAAACATCAGCCAAAAAATTACCGCTATGGCAATAATCGGCAACATCGTCGGAATTAAAATACTTGCCCAAAAACTAAACCCGCTTTCTTCTTTAATCTCAAAAATCACCTCCTTTAATTTTTCCTGTGGCACCCCGTAATTTTTTAATGTTTCACTTAGTCCTGCTTCCGTTTCCTTCTTTGACCAGTATTCCTTACCGTCTCGCATTACTATTTTTAAATCATTTCCGCTTACAGAAACACTTTTTACTTCTTCGGTCGTTATCCTTTCCGCTAGTTGATCAAGAGTAATAATCTCTTTTTTTCCCAACATATCCGTCGTTCCTGAAAAAGTTAAAGCCAAAAGCAAAAAAACAGCGAACGCCCACGCCAAATTTTTCAAAAGTAATTTCATTGCTAAATTATTATCATTTTTTTCCTCAAAAAAGTCAATTTACCACGTGAAATAAAAATCTTTAGATTTTTAATTTGCAAAGCAAATTATTTCGCTAAAATTACCCAGCCTGCCGTAGACACAGCCGGAATCCAGTCCCGCTATCCACTTTTAACTTTATTCACCCTGTGAAATAAGATTTATTTTTAGTTATCTAACAAAATAAATTTTAATTTCATCGGATGAAATTTATTTCACTAGGGTAAACTTTATTCACCCTGTGTAGTATAGTAACTACTACACGGGGTAAACTTTTCTGTCATTCCGGCGCAGGCCGGAATCCAGCTCTTCCCTTACTTTTAATTGTTTTCTATTTGTATGATTCGCATGCATTCGTATATTAGTATCACTTTTTACTTTTAACCGTTAGATAACTTGCTTTTTTCCTTATTTTCTGCTTTAATATAAAAAGCTTTTTTAAAATAAAAACCTTAGAAAGGTGGTGGTAAAAATGAAAGAAGCCGAACCGATTTCAGAGCTTCTTTCTGAGCTTAAAAACTTTCCCAGACCCGCAGGTATTTTTATAGATGGTCCAAATACTTTTGGAGCGTTAAGAGAATTAAACTGGCACATAAATTGGCGAAACTTTGCCGGTCTTATGAAAAATCTTTTTGGCCAAGATGTCAGTCTTTATTTTTGCACTGCCAACGACAGCAAAAACGAAGGGCAACAAAATTTTTTATCCATCCTTGAGGAGGTTGGTTTTAAAATTTTTCTCCAGGAAGTTGTAAAAAAAACTTCTAATCCAAATTTAAATTTTCTGAACTGGCTTTATAATCCATACGCAAAAAAGTTTCCAAACAAAAATGGAAAAGATCACCGCGCTGATTTTTGTATAAATAAAGGAGATATAGATGCTTTTCTCGGGTTTTTGATCGGCAAATTTATGCCGCAATTTAAAACTTTAGTCCTTTTTTCGGGGGACTACAACTTTTTTCCCGTTGTTAAAAGTTGTATCAATGAGGGTAAAGAGGTGGTGATAATGTCTTTTAAATGCTCTCTAAGTTTGAAGCTAGCAAATTTGGCTTCAAAAGTTGTTTTTTTAGAGGAGCCCAATATAAAACCCTACTTAGTTCTTCAAAACCAATTCCGTAATTAAATTGAAATTCGCCCCATTAAATTGATTTTTATTTAATCGGGGCTTTTTTTCGCTATTATTTTTTTAAAAAATTATTTAAAAGCGCCCCTTTCGGAGCGCTTTTTTACTTTTTTTCTTCTCTTATTTTAGTTATTTCTATATTATTTTTTCTTCCTTCTTTTTTTCCTCTTCTTTTTCCTTTTCCTTCTCTACCTTCTTTATTTTTAATATCAATCTCTTTTCCTCCGGCTTTAGGACGTCTATTACAAACTCATAGCTTCTTCCTAACTCCAAAACATTTTTCATTTCTTCCACTCCACCAAACTCTGAAACATGAATTAATCCTTGCACAAGAGCTCCTTCTACATTTACAAAAGCTCCAAAAGGATTGTATTTAAAAGGAATTCCTTTTACTCTTTGCCCCTCTTTAAACTTTTCCTCTAACCCTTTCCACGGATCTGGCTTCAGCGCCTTTAAAGATAAAGACACCCTTCCTTCCTTTATGTCAGTTATCATCGCTTTTACCGACTCGTCCACTTTTACTATTTCTTTCGGATTTTCTACCAGTTTATGGTCTAACTCCGAAATATGTATCAACCCTTCAACTTCCGGATCGTTAACAAACCTTATAAAAGCTCCAAAGTCTGCCACCCCGGATATAATTCCGTCTACCACATCTCCCACCTTATATTTTTTTAAAAGCTCCTGCACATTTTCATCCGTTATTTCTCTTTCTGATATTATTAATTTATTTGCTTTCGGGTTTACGGTAATTATTTTTACTTGCAACTCTCCATCCACAAACTTTTTTAATTCTTCTAATATCTTTTCTTTAAAATCTCCCACTCTTGGATAATGCTCGTTAGAAAGCTGTGATACTGGTAAAAAAGCTTTTATTTCTTTTATATCTGTCGTCAAACCGCCGGCATTTACTCCGGTTATTTTTACAGTAAAAGCCTCGCCGCTATCCTTCATTTCTTTAAGCTCTTGCCAAACTTTTTGCTTATCCGCCTCAGTTAATGAAAGCTCTATATAGCCGTTTTCGTTATCTAACATCGCCACCTTAGCAGTCATTTTTCTTCCTTGCTCTAATTCTCTTATTATTTCTCTGGCATTTAAAAACTCTCTTCCAAACACTACGCCTGTTCCATATCTTCCTAAATTAAAGAATGCCTTACCTTTTTCCTTTCCTATAAACTCTGCCTCCACTAAATCTCCTTCCTTCAAAAAAACAAAAAGTTCCGGCTCCGCTTTCATAATGCCGGCAAACACCGAAATTTTCTTTGGTAATTTTTCTATTGTTATTGCCATATATAATTCCTATTATATCCTGAGTTTTAACGAAGCACTACACATATAATTCATACAGCTAAAAAGTATACCTAAAAATCCTCCAATGTCAAAAAAATTTTCTTTTTTACCTCTATTTCTTTTTGTTTTTTTATTGAAAACTTATCCAAATTAAACTATAATAAAAAACAATATGATTCTCACTTATCACGGAGACAACTTTTTTAGGGTGCAAAACGGCTCTTTTTCCTTGGTTTCCGACCCAACCAGCGACCGTATGAAGCCCAATATTATCCTAAAAACCATTATCAATCCGGAAAAAATAAGCGCTTTTTCCGATGCCGGCGCGCAAATTATAGACTCGGCAGGGGAATATGATATTTCTGGCGTGGAGATAAAAGGAATTCAAATCATTTCCGAGTCCACTGAAAAATTTGCCAAATTTATTTTTTTAGTAAAAAACTTTGAAAATTTTCGCCTTTGTTTTTTAGGTCATCTTTCCGAACCGCTTTCTCCAGAAATTATTGATAAAATAGGGGAGGTGGATATTCTTTTTCTTCCTGTCGGTGATGCGCCTTTTCTTTCTGTTGATTCTGCGGTAAAAATTATTAAACAGCTGGAACCTAAAATAATTATCCCAGCCGTTTTAGCGGATGGCGCCGACAAAAAATTAGCCAAAGAGCTTGGCCGTGAACTGTCTTTGGAAAATAAATTAGTCCTTAAATTTAAAGATTTACCGGAAAAGGGGAGTCGTCTCGTTATCTTAAAGAATGAGATAATTACAAAACCATTTCGTAGCGAAATTTAAGATTTTTAGGCGAAGCGAGGAAAACAAATAAAATGATTTGTAGCCGTAGTAGAACTACGGTAAGAAGCATTTTATGATGTTTGACGAAGCTGCGGCCAAAAAGCTAAAATTGCAACAGGAATAGTTTTGTAATTATCTCATGAAAAAGGCGATTAAAAAATTTATTAGGGAACTGCAGGAATCAAGCGAAGAAAGAAAAACCCGTTGGCTTTATGGAAGTTCCGCGGTAGTTTTTGTTTTTGTTATGGTTTTTTGGGTTTCTTTTATTAAAATGGAAGTATCCTCTTCTTCCAATCTTAAAAACATCAATGCTTTTGCCACTATTAAACTTGGTATGGAATCCACATATAATTCATTTATTAAAGCTGTAAAAAGTGAAAACATTTTTGAATTTTCCAAAGAAAAATATAATTTTGTTTTAGATGGTTTACCGAAAATAAAGATTTCGTCTTTTCCTAAAGATAAAAAAACAAACAATAAATAATTACCGGTAATTTTTCACTATGGAAGAAAAAAATTCTGACCCTAAAAAAATTTCGGATAATAATCTGAAAGAAGAAGAAATAACTAAAGAACTCAAAGAGTCTTTTTTAAGTTACTCTATGTCGGTTATTGTGGATCGCGCTCTGCCGGATGTCCGTGACGGATTAAAACCTGTTCATCGCCGCATTCTTTGGGCGATGTGGGATTCCGGCCTTTATCATTCCGCTAAATTCAGAAAATCCGCCAACGTCGTTGGAGAAGTTCTTGGCCGTTATCACCCACATGGCGATATGGCTGTTTATGATGCTATGGCGCGCCTTGCCCAGGACTTTTCTATGCGCTATCCCTTGATTCAAGGTCAAGGAAACTGGGGTTCTATAGATGGCGACTCTCCTGCCGCTATGAGATACACTGAAAGCCGCTTATCAAAAATTTCCCACGAAATTCTTCAAGATATAGAAAAAGAAACCGTTGATTGGAAACAAAATTATGATGCCAGCCGTCTTGAGCCAAAAGTCCTTCCCGCCAAACTCCCCAATCTTCTTTTAAACGGCACTATGGGTATTGCTGTTGGTATGGCGACAAGTATTCCGCCGCATAATTTAAACGAAGTGGTTGACGCGGCTATTTTCCTTATAGAAAATCCCACCGCCGGCATTGAAGATTTAATGCAATTTATTAAAGGCCCGGATTTTCCGACTGGCGGCATTATTTATGGAAGAAAAAATATTGCCGAAAGCTATGCCACCGGGCACGGCGCTATTTTAACCCGCGCTAAAACAGAAATAGTTTCCCGAAAGGGAAAAGATAATCAGTTTGATATTATCGTTACTGAAATTCCTTATCAGGTTAATAAATCAGACCTTATTAAAAAAATCGCCGATCTGGTTATTGAAAAAAAAATTGAAGGCATAAAAGATATCCGCGATGAATCTGATAGGGAAGGTCTGCGTATTGTTATTGAGTTAAAAACAGATATTCCGCCGCAAAAAATATTAAACCAGCTTTTTAAACACACCGACCTGCAAAAAAACTTTAACTTAAATATGCTTGCTTTAGCTGACGGTCTCCAACCGCAAGTGATGTCCGTTAAGGATATTTTAAGTTTTTATTTAAAACACCGAAAAGAAAGTATCACCCGTCGCTCCGCCTTTGAACTTAAAAAAGCCAAGGAGCGCGCCCATATATTAGAAGGTTTAGATAAAGCCCTTTCTATTATAGATAAGGTTATCACTACTATTAAAAAATCAGCTAATCGTGAAGAAGCTGAAGTTAATCTTATTAAAAATTTTAAATTTTCTGTTATTCAAGCAAATGCCATTTTGGATATGCGCCTGCAATCATTAGCTTCTTTAGAAAGAAAAAAGATAGAAGATGAACTGAAAGAAAAGAAAAAAATAATTGCCGACTTGGAAATTCTTTTAAAAAGTCCGGCTAAAATAATGAAAATCGTGAAAGACGAGCTTGTTGATTTAAAAGAACGTTTTGGTGACGAACGCCGCACTAAAGTTGTTTCTGGAGAAGTGGACGATTTTAAAGAAGAAGATCTTATTCCGGAAGAAGAAACAATTATCACTCTTTCTGTTAAGGGCTACATTAAACGTCTGCCGCCCGACTCCTTTAAAAGCCAACGCCGCGGCGGCAAAGGCCTTATCGGTTCCGATATTGGCGACGAAGATATGGTTAGTTTGTTTGCCAACGCCAACACCCACGACAACACCCTCTTCTTTACCGATAAAGGAAAAGTTTTTCAAACTAAAGTTTACGAAATTCCTCAAGCTAGCCGTGTTTCTAAAGGTAAAGCCATTAATAATTTTTTAGACATTCCTGCTTCCGATAAAATTAGCGCTATCATTTCTTATTCTGCTGATAAAACTGATAAAAATTTATCTGACAAGTTTCTGGTTATGGCGACTCGTAGCGGCGTGATAAAAAAGACGTCTCTGGAAGATTTTAAAAATGTGAGAAAAAACGGCATCATCGCTATTAATCTCAAAAAAGACGACGAGTTAAGATGGGTTGAACTTTCTTATGGCAAAGATGAAATTATTTTAACAACTGAAGGCGGACAAGCTATTCGTTTTAAAGAAACTGATATTCGTTCTATGGGACGTTCTTCAACTGGAGTTATGGCTATCAGGCTTAAAAAATCCGACAAAGTCAGCTCTATGAATGTTATTAGAAAAGATGAAGACATAAAAGAAAAAAAGCTTTTAGTTCTTATGGATAGGGGATACGGCAAACAAACATCACTTAAAGAATATAAAGTGCAGAAAAGGGGAGGCTCTGGCATAAAAACTGCAAAAATTACCGCTAAAACCGGCCGCCTTATTGATGCTAAAATAATCTCCAATGAAGAAGAACTTTTTGCTCTTTCAGTTAAAGGGCAGATTATCAAAACCAAAATTAGCGAAGTTAGAACTGCTAGTCGCGCCACTCAAGGCGTCCGCGTTATGAATGTGGCGGAAGGAGATAAAGTCGCCGGCATCGTCTGCCTTTAATTTTTTACTATCGCCTAATTTTTTAACTAAGCTCTTTAAAAGTAAGCTCGGGAGAAGACTATTTTTATTTTCGCAAAATTGTATAATTAACTTGAAAGTATATAACTAGTAATTAACAACTTTTCTTTCTTTATAAACTTTTGACTAGAGTTTTTTATTAAATATTAACTCCTTTTTCTGTCATTCTGAACTTGATTCAGAATCCAGTTCTTCTTCTATTTTTTGATTTTTTTCATCCTTGTCTACCGGCAGGAAGACCGTTAAATAAAATCCTTTTTTCTTTATAAACTTTTGATTAGAGTTTTTTAATTAAAAATTAGTCATTAGAAATTAGTCACTAGTTATTCTATAATAATTTTATGTCCAACTCTCGCCTCGCTATAATTTCTCTTTCTATTGTTTTAATTGTTTCTCTTTTTGGCGCCTTTTATTTTTTCCGCCGCGCCGACTTAGGCGCTAAAACTCCTCTTACTTTTTGGGGTGTCTACGACGACGCAGAATCTTTCTCTAGCGCTATTGCCGGCTTTCAAAAACTCTACCCGAACATCTCCGTAAATTATGTAAAAAAAGACGAGACTACCTATGAATCCGATCTTTTAAATGCTCTTGCTTTAGATGAAGCTCCAGACATTATAATGATTCATAATTCCTGGCTTCCTAAATATGCCAACAAACTTGCTTCCGCTCCCGACACCGCTGTTTCTATAAAAACTCTCCGCGACTCTTTCCCTGGAGTAGTAGAACAAGACTTTACCGCCAGCGGCAAAATTTTTGCTCTTCCTCTTAATCTTGATACTCTTGCTCTTTTCTACAACAAAAAACTTTTTAACTCGCAAAATATTGCTTTCCCGCCTGCCACTTGGGATGAGTTTTCTGACGATTCCGCAAAGCTTAAAAAAATAAACCAAGCGGGGAAAATTGAACGCGCCGGCGCCGCTTTTGGCGGTTCCGCCGATAGCATCAATCGTGAAAGCGATATTTTAAGTCTTTTAATGCTTCAAAGCGGCGCCGCTATGGTAAAAGATGATTTCTCCGAAGCGAGCTTTTTCCACTCCGGAGAAAACGGCCAATATCCCGGCCAAAACGCTTTAAATTTTTATGTCAGTTTTGCTAATCCCAAATCTTCCAACTACACCTGGAACGACAATCTTCATTATTCCATTGACGCTTTTAGCGAAGGCTCTGCGGCAATGATGATAAATTACTCTCATAAGATAAATGAAGTAAAAACAAAAAATCCTTTTCTTGATTTTGGCGTTGCCCCGGTTCCTCAATTAAAAGGCGCTGACATTCAGGTAAATTATCCTGATTACTGGGGCGCGGCAGTTCTTTCAAAATCAAAAAATACTTCCGCTTCCTGGACTTTTACTTCTTATCTTTCTCTTAATTTAGACGCGGCTAATTCTTATTTTCAAACCACAAAAAGACCGCCGGCTTTAAGAAGCCTTATCTCTTCTTGTCAAAACGATCCGGATATCGGCTCTTTCTGTTCCCAATCTCTCTCCGCTCGCTCTTGGCCTAAGATTGATAATAATAAAATAGATATCATTTTTTCCGATATGATAAAATCAATCTTAAGTGGAAAACTTTCTTCTTCCGACGCTCTTCGTCAAGCCGAAGATAATGTTACTCTTCTTATGAAACAATTATAATTCTTATTATATCCTGAGTTCTTAACGAAGGACTACGTATAATTTTTCAACTTTATAACTTTATAAACTTTCAGACTTTATAAACTTACTAAATGTTTTTTAAAAAAAATAATTTTATTGCCTTTTTTATTTTTTCTTTTATTTTTCTTTCTTTATTTTTTCCGGTTTTTTCCCTTGCCGCCGGTCTTTCCGGTCCTTTGGTAATCTGTGCCGACATAAATAACTGTAATTTTTGCGACCTTCTCCAAACTGCAAAAAACATTCTTGATTTCAGTATTCAACTTGCCTTTATTCTTGTCGTCGCCTACACCGTCTGGGGCGGCCTGCAAATTATGGTCTCCGGCGCTTTTGAAAGTCTTTATTCCAAAGGTAAAAAACTTATCACTAACGCCGCCATCGGCTTGGTTATTATTCTCGTCTCCTGGGTTTTTGTTGACCAACTGATTAGAGTAATGGTCGGTGGCAGTATTTTTCAAGGAAACTTCTCTGGCTGGGTCTGGAATGAAATTCCTTGCGATCTCAACAAAGTAGACCTCCCAGCTATAAGTAATTCTGGAAGCGGGACTGTTACTCCTGGTGGCGGAGGGTTTTCTGGTGGTCAAGAGTTGTGCAATAATCCCGCAAAACTTGCTGAAAAATATGGCGTTCCTTATCCGGTAAAAAACTCTTTTGATATTGACGCTATAATTGGTTGTGTTAATGGCTCGCTGAATAAAATGATAGACCAAAATCAAATATACACTTCTGATCGTGACCATCCTTTATGTAATTACACCAGAGGAGAAAAAATTTGTGGGGATTGCTCTCATAAAGTCTATTCTTGCCATTATGGAGGAATGGCAGGTCACATGGGAGTTCTCGCCGTTGACTTCAACGCCGCTGTTGGTATATCCGAGTCAAAACTCAATGACGAAATAAACAAAATTGCTCGAGCAGGCGATTGTGGAATAAGTATCTCAAACGTCATATTTGAAGACGACCACACCCACATTAGCGCCCCTTCCTGTAACAGTAAATATTAATCTTTCTCTTTCTTCTTCTGTCATTCCGGCGTAAGCCGGAATCCAGTTATAATTCCTATTATATCCTGAGTTCTTAACGAAGGACTACCTACTACTTTCTAAACTGTTTACCCTGTTAAATAAAATCCTTTGGATTTTAATTTGTAAAGCAAATTATTTAACAGGGTGAACTTTCAACTTTCTGCTTTTCTTCTTCTGTCATTCCGGCGAAAGCCAGAATCCAATTATAATTCCTATTATATCTTGAGCGTAGTCGAAGAACTATCTTTATTTCTGTCATTCCGGCGCAGGCCGGAATCCAGTTATAATTCCTATTATATCCTGAGTTTTTAACGAAGGACTACCTACTACTTTCTAACTTTATAAACTTTTAACTATCTTGTAATATCTTTGTTTTTCTTTTTCTTCTTGCTATAATTTCTTTAATGTCATTTTTTCTCTCAAAAATTTTTTTAATAAATACCGCCCTCGCAGATGGAACCAGCAGTTCCATCACCATCTCTAATCCCCTCGGTTCTATCTCCACCATTCCCGGTTTAATAAATAAAATAATAGATTTTCTCGCCACTTTAGGCATCCCTGTAGTTACTCTTCTTGTTATTTATGGCGGATGGCAAATATTGATCGCCGGCGGCAACGAAACTAATTTTACTAAAGGAAAAAACACTATAACTTACGCCGCTCTCGGTTACGGTATAGTTCTTATTGCTAAAGGCGTTTCAGGCTTAGTTGAATATATGCTGACTGGAAGCACCACCCAAGCTACAATTGACGTCGGTGGTATTATATCCCGTTCTGCTAACTGGCTGTTAGGCTTAATGTTAGCTCTTTCTGTTATTATGGC
>MHLG01000018.1 GCA_001821375.1 Candidatus Liptonbacteria bacterium RIFOXYD1_FULL_36_11
GTTTTCGCCGGAATGACAAAAGAAGAAAAAAGTAGAAAGTTGAAAGCAGAGCTGGATTCCGGTTTTCGCCGGAATGACAAAAGAAGAAAAAAGTAGAAAGTTGAAAGCAGAGCTGGATTCCGGCTTTCGCCGGAATGACAAAAGAAGAAAAAAGTAGAAAGTTGAAAGCAGAGCTGGATTCCGGCGAAAGCCGGAATGACAAAAGAAGAAAAAAGTAGAAAGTTGAAAGCAGAGCTGGATTCCGGCTTTCGCCGGAATGACAGAATTTAAGAAAAAAGTAAATTTATTTTATGCGTGTTTCCAAAAAAAATATATCGCAAAAAATGCATGATATTCGGCATCCGGATAGAGAGGCGGAGAGAAAAAAAATAAAGCTGGTGAAAGCGGAAAAGGTTTTTTATACTTTAAAAACAGCGGCGAGCGGTTTTGAAAAAAAAGCTGTTTTAACACCAGAGCCGTTGCCGGTAGTTTTTAGAAATGATAATAATGATATTTTGAAGGTTGCTTCAGAACTTTATTTTTTTCCACAAAAAGAAGCTGACTTAAGGAGAAAAAAATTAAAATCTGTTTTTGCGGCAGTTTTACTTTTTGGAGTGGGGCTTTATGTTTTATCTGTTTTTAATTTAAAAAATAAGGCACTTCTGGGGGCGGATACTATTTTAAACAGATTTAAGGATTCAGCGGTGGCGCTTATGGCTTTTCAGCCGGCAGAGGCGAAGAAATCGCTTTTGGCGGCGGATAAAGAGGTAAAAGAGATAAACAAACAGGCGCGCAGTTTAGGGTTGGCGAGCGCTTTTGAGATTTTTGGAAATTTTTTACCGCGTTTTCAGGCGGCGGCTGATTCGCTGTCCGGTTTGGGAAAAATGACGGAGTCGGCAGTAAATTTAGCGGGATTATTGGAAGAGTTAAAAAATAAAGGAATAGAATATTTTTTTAACGGAGAAGGAGAAAAACTTTTATCTTTATTAAAAGAATCTGAAAAGGAAATAAAAGTAATAAATGAGACTAGCCAGATAGCAACGGAGGGAGTTTCTAGTTTGAGGCCAGATGTTTCATTTGGATCTTTTTTATCTTTTAAAACCGATCTTTTAGGTTTTGAGGATTTTTTAGACAGTTTTATTTCTTTTCTTGACACGCCGGAAGAAAAGCATTGGCTAGTTCTTTTTCAAAATCCTTCGGAGATGAGACCGGCTGGAGGATTTATCGGAAGTTATGGGGATTTAGCGGTTAAGAACGGGGCGTTAAGTTATTTGAAAGTTTCTGATATTTATGACCCAGACGGGCAGCTTACCTTGAAAGTTCAGCCGCCTTTACCATTGCAGGCAGTAACAACAAATTGGGGAGCGCGAGACGCCAACTGGTTTTTTGATTTTTCAAGTTCGGCGGAGAAAGTTGCCGGATTTTTAGAAGATTCGCGAATTTATTCCGATAAAAAAGTTTTTTTTGACGGAGTGGCGGCGGTGAATACGGAAGTTTTTAAGAGTATATTAGGAATAACAGGTCCGGTTTCTTTGCCGGAATATGATTTGACGGTGAGCCAGGATAATTTTTTAGAGGCGATACAGGAAGAAGTGGAAGTTAAAAAAACAAAAGATAAAGGACAACCAAAAAGCGTGCTAAAAGATTTGACGCCGGTTATTATTGAAAAAATAAAAAATTTAAACAGTGTAGAAAAAGATGTTTTAATTGATGTTTTAAAGAATCATTTAGAAAATAAGGATATGATGTTTTACGCAAAGGACACGGCGATGGAAAGTTTCTTTAATAAATATGATGTTGGGGGAAAACCTTTTCAGATTCCGGCTGGGTTTTCCGGAGGTTATTTGGCGGTGGTGAATGCTAATATTGCTGGCGGAAAAACGGATGCTTTTATGAAGCAGGAAATATATTTAAAAAGTGAGATTGGGCTTGACGGAAAAGTATCTAATTTTCTGACAGTGGAAAGGGAGCATTATGGTAATAAAGAAAAATACAGTTGGTATACGGATAAAAACCAGGATTATATGAGAGTGCTGACTAATTTAGGGACAAAGCTTAGTAAAATTACCGGGGATACGAAGAAAACCATAAAGCCACTGGCAAATTATGATTTGGAGGGGTATTTAAGGGATGAAGATTTAAAAAATCTTGAAAGTGAAGGAATAGAAAACGGAAAAAATGTTTTTTCGGCATGGATAACGACGTTTGCTGGACAGACAAAAGAAATCAGATTTGAGTATGAGAGCGGGAATGCAATAAATCTTTCGGCGGGGCAGAAATTTCAGTTTGTTTTTGATAAGCAGTCGGGCGTTAAAGGAGGATTACATTATGAAGTTGAGGCGCCGCCGGGGTTTAAGTGGGCGGAAAACAACGGGATAGTTTTTAGCTATGACGCAGATGATTCTCCGAAGAGGCTTATTTTAGAGTTAACATTAAAGGCGGTTTAGTATTATATAAAAAAAGGCGCTGGTGGGCGCCTTTTAGGAAAGCTTTTCGGTTTTAATGGGAAGTTAAAAAGCGAAATGGTCTAGAACTGTTTTTGGTTGGCTGGTGGAGTTGTAAAAGCTTTGTATGAAGTTTGAAAAACCTTCCAAGTCTTTCGCTTTTTGGTTTTCGGTCTTTTCCATAACAAATATCTTCCATCCTTTTGGGATGTTAAGACAATGGTTCCCGAGAGGTATTTTTTGATTTTTTTCTATCTCTGCCCAAAACAAAATTTCTAGCAGTTTTTCTTTTCTTTTGATTTCGGCTAATATCCTAAATTTTTTAAGTATTTCTTCTTCTTGCCCTTCTCTCCTCTCCTGGAGTGGATTATTAGCCTGTAATGTAGCTCCGCATACTTCCAGTTCAACTTCTTTTTTAGTGATAAAGAGTTTACGTAAAATAACATAAATGCGTCGGAGTATTTCGGAAACAGTTCCAATACACATTTGTGACATTGGATCTATTTCTTCTTTCGGTTCAAATAAATCAATTTCTTTTGAAGTTACCTCTTGTATTTCTTCTTCCAGTTCTTTTAAAACTTGTAGTTCAGTTAACAACATAATACACCTCTTTTTTTAGGCTTAAGTTAAGCCTAGGATAGTTGATGCTTTGTATATTGTAGGGATTTAGTGGTTTTTGTCAAGAAAAAAAATTGCTAATGCGGTGAGGATTTGGTATTTTAAACTGGTGGATAATATAAGAAATTTTTGCATAATTGCGCATATTGACCATGGAAAATCAACGCTTGCCGACCGGATGCTTGAAATTACTGGAACGATAGAAAAACGTCGGATGACATTCTGTGAACGGATTATCCATCCCGCCATCTTCAAAGTGTATATCGCATTTCTAGCGATTAAAGCACAATTTCCTGAGATAAAAACACTCACGATTGACAATGACATCCTGTTTGCGAAGCACGAGGAACTTGAGAGATTGTTGCGCGTGAAAATATACTTCTGTCACCCGTATCACAGCTGGGAGAAGGGCACGGTCGAGAACGCGAACAAGGTCATTCGTAGAGATATTCCCAAAGGGAGCGACCTTTCCAGATATTTGAAGCGTTTTGTCGGAGCCAGGATAGTGCTCGGTTCGAGCGACCGAGCCGTATCAGACCGTCGATTTGACGGTTTTTATGTTAGAGTAGAAACAAACAAAAAAATAAGAAGAGGAAAATCTGATAACGTGCTCGGTTTTTATTCTTACCTAGGATTATGCCTAAACGAATTATTTTAAGCGATATTAATAGTTTTGCGGTTGAAGATCTTAAGGCTCAAGCCGAAAAGATCATTAATGTAATCATAAAAAATAATTCTTTTTCTCTAATAAAGAAGAACGCATTACTGGATTTACAAAAATCTATTTTGACCAATTCCCCGATGGATTCTTTGGATCATTATAATAACGATACTGACCCATGGAATAAAATTATGAATATGGGGAGCGATAAACGTTTTTGGTTTGATAATTATCATCATGGACTAGTTGTATCATATTTTCATAGATTAATTCTTGACAAAATAGACTATTTTAAATCAGGAAATGATCCTTATGAGAGAATCAAGAAACAGGCATTAATGGAATTTGTTGAGAATTGTTTGCCGAAAGGACGAGGGGGAGATATTAAAATAGAACAAATTTTGATGGGTATGTTATGGGGTAATAAGACCGATTTTGTACCGCATACGATTAGTTCTGAAAAAATATTATTAAAAGACGATAGGAAACTTCTGATAGAATTTTTATTCGAAAGAAAGCCATATAGAATAGATATCATTGCCGATAATATTGGAGAGGAACTTTTCTACGATATTTTATTTATTAACTATTTATTTGCTCACGATTTAGTTAAGGTATTAAGATATCATGTTAAGAATTATCCCTATAATATCTCTGACGCGACAAAACAAGATGTCTTTTGGACACTTAATTTTTTAGCAAAGACGAATGACAATTCTTTAAGAAATATAGCTGAGAATATTTTGAATCTAATTTCAGAAAAGCGAATTAACATTGCAACATATCCTTTTACGACCCTTGGTTTTGATCGTGGATTGGCTATGAACGTAGTAGATAAACAATATGCTGGATCATCTCTTATTATTACTAAAGGAGATTTTAATTACAGAAAAAATATAGGTTGGTATTATTGGAATATTAAAAATGAATATAAAGAAATCATTTCCTATTTAAAATCTCCCCTTGTATCTTTTCGTGTGATTAAAAATGAAATTTTAGTTGGATTAAAGAATAAGGCACTTATCGATACTCTTAACCGTGAAGATCCTGATTGGTGGAAAAAGGGAAAGGGAGGGGTGATTATGTTAGCAATTCCTAAAAATGATAATAATCATTTAAAGAGAAATATAATCGAAGATTTTTGGGCTCAAACATTATGAATAAGAAACAGATAATTGAATTGGCTAAAACAATTCTTGCTAAGTTGCAGAAACGCAATGGTCTTAAAGTATACGATAATCACGAAGTCGTTATTCATTTTCGAAGAAATGTTTATCATTTTACAGTTTATCAATTATATTTCAGTATTGCCTTGGTTCTTAAAAATTTTCATTCAATTCCGCAGAATTATTTGGAATACTATATTAGATCTGTAGTCGCAAAGAATACTGCTGGTCCAACCAAAATTCAATTAGAAATCATGGGCGAAATGTTGAAGGGCTTCCATAGTCATAAAACTCTTATGGCTGGCGGATCTATGGCTGAAACATTTCTTATAAAAAGAAATGACAAAAATATCATTATTAAGAAGGCCACTGGATTGCCGTCTCGAAAATTGTCAAATGAGCTAAATTTTCTTATTAAACTTTCCAATAACCATAAGATTGCCACGCATATTCCAGAAATCCTAGATTTTAAACGCAACAATCAATCTATTTTAGTCGTTTTAAGATATTATCCAGCTAATACCCTTGCGCATGAGATATTATTTGGAAAAATCGATAAAAAAAGAGCATGGGAGAGGGTTGAAGAGGTCTTAGATTTTGTTATGTCTAATCTTTGGACAACGGAAAAATCGACAAAGACAGAAAATTACATAAATAGTTTTTTCTTGCAACGAATAAGAAAAAGTATCGATTCTCTTATAAAGAAAGCTCCAACATTATCTCGGCTAGCAATGGCCGACAAGGTAATTATTAATGGTTCGACTTATCTGAATTTATTAAAGATTGTTGATGTTGTAGAAAAAGACAAGGAATTAATTAAGATGCTTACCCCTCCTTTTATTTGTAATATTTGGGGAGATCTTCATCCTAATAATATTTTACTTGCCAAAAATAATTTTATTTTAATTGATCCTCGCGGTGATTTGGGTGATCCAATTTATGATTTGGGCAAGATGTATCATACCTTTGGGCCCGGGAGGTATGATTTTGTCGACAATGATTTATACGATGTAATGTTGGAAGATAAAAATGGAATTCCGGTAATTAAAAGAAAGTTTTTAACTGAGCATCCTTCTTGGGTAATTTATGATTTTTTGCAACGAAAGTTTGAAAATAATATAGAAAAATTTGTTTTACCAGGAGATATTTTTTGGAAATTGCGTTGGGATTTTTTGAATTTCTGTATTTATTCTACTATGCCACCATTTTTAGTCGGTCGTGAACCCATGGAAGAAAGGGCAATTATGGGATATAGCAATGCTTTAATTTTTGGCAAAAGATTTTTAAAATCGTTAAAAGAAAGGATATGAATAATAGAAATTTTTTAGGAGAACTTAAAAACTTTTATATTGGAATAAAAGATGAAGATCTGAAAAGATTATATAATCTTGATTTCCATCTTGTTCGATATGCAGATGATGTTATCGCAAATAATCGATGCGTTAATCGGTCGAGTTTAAGTAAGAAAAGAGAACTTTCTGATATTCAAAAGATTGATGCTGTTCCGAAAAGTACAAATGTAGCTGGTTTTACAGCTTTATTGCTTTGCGGCGGTATGGCTACTGGATTTGCCAATGTGCCAAAGGCCATATATGAAATTAAAAATTTGCCAAATTTTAAATGCCAAATCTCTTTTCTTGGTTTAAATATTTTACAAATTATTAAAGCAGAAAAATTGTTTTGTCATAAAATACCGATAATTATCTATGATGATTTTTACACTCACGATAAAATCGTTACCCACCTTAAAAAAAATAGCTTCTTCGGTAAAAATCCGATAGATTTTTATTATGTTAGAGAATCTGCGGGTCTAAGATATGTGCCTAATGAGAAATTTCTCTTAGCGAACGGATTTAAAAATAATCTTTCTCCTTGCGAGCTTAATGGTCTTTCGCGAGAGACTAGATTATTTGTAGTCGGAAGCGTTAAAAATAGTATCATAAGCGATGGGCATTTTGTGCTTAACAATTTGATTCTTTCTAAATCTTTTCGTCTCTTAATTAAAGATAACCCTAGGATTAAATATTTGGTTGTATCCAACGTGGATAATCTTGGACAGAAATATTTTCCTAATCTTGTTAATACCGATAGCTCGCAAAATTATATTTTGGTTTGTAAGAGGACGGCTGGAGAACGGATGGATAATATATTCAATGCTTCAAAAGGATTAATTATCGAACCATATTTCGTTCAAAACAGAATTGAGAGTAAGATTGGTTTTACCGCTACTTCTTATATTAAGCTTGATAATTTATTTGCTGCCTTTGGTTATAAATCGGAACAGCGATATTTGACTGCAAGTAAGAGTAAAAAATTACCTAATAAATATCGATTAGTATTGAAAACTCCAGTTATAGATGGAATTAAGATGATTACTGTCCATTTTGAATCTTCCCTCGCAGAGATATGGCGATTTTTGAAACTTGAGGCAGTTGAGGTAGACAGGGATCGCGCATTTTATCCGTTTAAATCGTTAAATGATATAACGCCTGATTATATTAAATCTTTGAGCGAGGCGATTATTAAGTATAATTATATTTAATTGACATGAAAGTCTATTTAGTTAGACATGGAGAAACTGAGGGAATGGAACGTGGTATTCGTCTCGGTCATTTAGATATGCTTTCAAAAGAAGGCATTAAGCAATCACAGACACTCGCTAATCGTTTATCTAAAATAAATTTTGATTTAATCTATTCAAGCCCGACCATAAGGGCGAAGGATACGTGTAAGATTATTTTGTCTAATCGTGACGTGAAAAGGGTTATTAAACTTAATGAGTTGATAGAAAGGAAAGAGGCAAGTTGTTTTGTTGGCATGCCGACAGATGAAGTTCCGTGGGATTATCTTAAAAAGCATCGTCTTAAAAGAAATTGGCATTATAAAGATGGAGAATCTTTTGATGATATTTTTAGTCGAGCCAAGAAAATTTTAGAGATTTTTAGCAAACATAAAGATAAAGATCATATTCTTGCCATGACTCATGGTTCGATAATTAGAGCAGTTTTGGCTGTCGTAATTTTTGAAGATGAACTAACGCCTAGGCAGTATTATCGTTTGACGGAGCGAGCTGAAATATTACCTGCGAGTATCACTATATTAGAGTATACACAGAAAAGTTTTGAGTCGATTCCTAGTTGGAAATTAGTTACATGGATGGATACTGATTAACAAAAAAAAGAAGCTCCGTTTTTATTAAGCCATCCAACTTTCCAGATACCAACTTGGTTTTGTTTCGTAGTATTTTTGTTTCTTTTCTAAAATAGTTATGCCTCCATTTCTTGTTCCCAATCTATCGGTAATGGGATAAAAAAATTCTGGAGTAAATTTATCTCCAAGAGTAATATAGCTTACTAAATGTTTGATAAATGAATTATGGGTAACTATAATGATATTCGTTTCATCTCCATATTTCTCTAATTCTGCGAGAGAGGCAATAACTCTTTTTTTAACATCATTAAATGATTCTCCGTCTTCTTGTCTCCAATCTGGATCGATCCTCATTTTCTTAATTAAATCCCACGGCATTTCTTTTCTTGCTTTTCCTTCGCAGATAGAGGCATCCTTTTTTTCAATAATTAAATCTGTTTTGATAAGGTTAGGATTTTTGAAGCAAGAGGCGATGATTTCAGCTGTTTGTTTCGCGCGAATAAAAGGACTGAAGTATATTGCCGAGAAATTTTCCAAAGACGCTAATCTTTTGCCAAGATAGCGAGCTTGAACTACGCCCTCTTTAGTCAATGGAGATATAGCATCAGAAACAGTGCCATTTTTATTACTAATTGATTCAGTGTGGCGTACTAAATATAATTTCATATTCTATATTTTACCTTAAAAATTTAAATAATCCTTACATACTAAAGAAAAATTATCAAGTTTATAAAAAAACAGAGTAATTAGCGCCATTTTACTCTGTTTGGTGGTCACGCAATTTTTCGTAGAGATCTGGCGCAAGGTCTCTTAGTTCTTCTGTCTCGCGAGTAGACAGACAGATAGAAAGAACTGCAAGGGTTTCTTCTATTGTATCAGAAGTGTGTAGGCGGTTTTCTGCAAGCTTGTCTTGTAGCTCTTGCCCGGCATACCCTTCGTTTATTAATTCTTGCTTACTTTTCCAACAGTATTTATGTCTTATGCCTCCCTTGTCCATCTTTCCTTTTGTTTTTGCGAGAAACTCATAAACATTAGGACTCTTGACTATCAGTATGAATAATGGGCCCGAAGTGATTGCTTTGAGGGTCGAAGAGTAAGTTATTTTTGTGACTTCTTTGGGGTAAATAACTGGAACCATTTCTGGTTTAATCGTCCAGTATTTTCCCCATACAGTCACAACTCCCGCATTAACAAGATCTTGGACTATACTACCTTCTAATCCGTCTCTGACAGAATCTGGCTTGATTATGACTACGCCATACTCTTTTTTGGCGGCCACTGTTATTCACCTCCTTTTTGTCAATGTCGCCCATTCCATTTTGGATCCGAACACTTAAGGGTAAGTTGATGCTTTGTATATTGTAGGGATTTAGTGGTTTTTGTCAAGAAAAAAAATTGCTAATGCGGTGAGGATTTGGTATTTTAAACTGGTGG
>MHLG01000019.1:0-3234 GCA_001821375.1 Candidatus Liptonbacteria bacterium RIFOXYD1_FULL_36_11
ATATTTGGATAAGCGGCAAACTAGTCGGCTGCCGACAAAAGATGTTATTACTTTACAAACTTAAGGTGGCGGATATCTATCTGAACCTGGACATACCCCCTTATTAAAGGGAAAAATGGAAGAAAATTAACAAAAAAAACAACCTTTATTGGGTTGATTGTTTGCGCGAGGAGGAGAAAAGGAAGTTTTCTCCTCCTCGCTGGTTGCCCCCTCCTCTATGAAACGGGGTTGGGCTGGGGGAAAGAAGGTGCGAGTTGTAAATAGTATAGTTATATTATGGCAGGTTACAGAAATTTATCAATAGAAAAAGTGAAGTTGTTAAATATTAACAATATTCTTGATATTTATTTTTTACCATGTTATATTAGTTAGCGTTAATCATGAATAAAATTTCTACTTACTCAATTTGGTTTAGCTTTAGTTTTTACTTTACCAACCCTGCAGTAGGCAGAATTTTTGATTTATAGAATTTAATTTAATCCAACTTTGAATCAAAACTCCTGCCTAGCGCAGGAGTTTTTAATTCCGGATTTTGTTATCTGGTATTTAGCACTTTAAACAACCGCTTTTAGCGGAAAAAGAAAAGGAGAAGTGTGATGGATAAGTATGCTTTAATTTACAAAACAGGAGTAACGGTATTTATTAAAATTACACCGGAAGCACACAAAGAATTATTAGAAAAAGGGATAAATGCTCCATATAAAAACGGAGAAATGTTTCCGGTAGAAGGAGAAAGGAGTTTTATTGAGGCAATCAAAGACATTCTAATGATAAAAGGAGTAGCTCTTTGCTTTCCTGAAACTCCAAGAAAAGAGACTTTTATAAGTTCTTCTTCAAAAGAGATAGTTATAGGAGAAAGAGGGGGTATATTTATTCGTCCTCCTCTAGAAGCAGTTATTTTAAAAGCATAAAATTATTCTCTTTTATTTTCTCTGAACTGAAGCTCGTTTTAAAAACGGGCTTTTCTTTTTAAAAATTTAGGCGATGTGGACCGTGCGAGGTTTGAACTCGCTACCTCCTCGTTGCAAACGAGGCGCTCTACCAATTGAGCTAACGGCCCCCTCACTTGAAAAGCATAATAGAATTTTTTAAACGATTTCGCAAATGCGTCATTATTCCTGAAAATTGTTTAAGTTTTTGCTCTCGCTCTGCTGCATCTTTTTTAGAAGTATAAGTCTCATAATATACGAGATTTAGAGGAAGACGATTTTTTGTTGATATCACTAATCCTTGCTGATGCTCTTTATATCTACGCTTTAGATTATTAGTGAAACCAATATATAATTTACTATCTTTTTTACTAAATAATACGTAAACAAAAAACATATGCTTTTCAAGTGAGGGGCTAACCCATATTTATTTTTTGTGGACGATACTGGATTTGAACCAGTGACCTCTTGCGTGTCATGCAAGCGCTCTAACCAACTGAGCTAATCGTCCTTTGAGGTAAAAATATGTCAAAAAAATAATACTATAAATTAACGAAAATAAAAAGCGCCTTGCGATTCGGTTTGCTTTTTCCGAATTTCCGCAAGGCGCAGATAGGATAAATCGGATGAGAGGGACTAACGGCCGCACTCGGTGGTGGATTTAAATTTTGCTTTCACCTTCTCTTTTGCGCTTTTAATAATATCAAGCTTACGCTCATGAGAAGAATCAAGCACCGAACCTATCGTTTCGCCGTAGTTTACCTCAAGAATACAGGCGGCTATTTCTGCCGCTTGGCTTAAGTACTCCTCACTTTCGCCAGTAAGAAACCCTTTTTTTGTGCCGTATTTTGTCATACCCCCCATATACTCTGCATGCGGGCCGATATTATTAGTGCGGCGACAAATTGCGCGGATTTTTTCCGCTTCAATAAGCATTTCTTTGAATTTTACGTCCATCTCGCATTTCCTTTCAACGTTTCGTTTAGCTTTTAAAAGCTATTTAAAAATTCTGTGTGAAATGTAGCACTATATTATTGTTTTGTCAACAAAAAAAGACAAACTTTTCTTTTATTTAAACATTAAAAAATGTTTTATTTTTTGAGCTAAAGAAAAATCTTTTATTTTTGCCGGTTTATGTAAAAAAACGTCGTAACCTTTTTCGTTGTAGCGGGGAATAAGATGCCAGTGGACATGTTGTGTTTCGTCCATATAAATTAAGTAAACTTTTTTGATTTTAAGCGCTTTAAGCATAGCGTTACGAACAGCGTTAACCGTATCCATAAGAAAATCATAATCGCGTTCAATAAGGCGACGTAAATCCGGTATATTTTCTTTCCAAACAATTACCACATGTCCTCGCGTAATCGGATGCGTTGCTAAACAAACGTATAAAAATTGATCTTCATAAATTATAGCTTTTTTAGGCGGTTTAGGAAGTTTTGAGTTCATATATTTTAAAATTTATTTTATTAAAAACATAGTCTTGATAAATATTTTGGTGGGCGGCGAAGGGATCGGACCTTCGACCTCTGTCTTATCAGGACAGCGTTCTACCACTGAACTAGCCGCCCACTAAAATATTTATCGGGATGTTTTATTATTGAACTACGCATTCAGTATTTTACAAGGCAAGCGTTTTAAAAAATGCGCGTTGAAGACTTAATTTTTTTGATCAAGGATGCTTTTGGCGTCTTTGATATTGAAGATTTGTTTTTGAACCGCACCTCCAGAGCCCCCAACATCAAAGACAGCGTTAAAACTATCCACTAAAAACTTAATATTAGAATAAAGGAACGAAACTAAAACAATAAAGATTAAAAACCCGATAATAAGAAAAGTCAATTCACGACGACTGCGGATAATATCTTTAAATATTTTTGAAATTTTTTCAGTCATTTATTTTAATACGGACTATTTTCTGTAAAGAATATAACCATGGGCTAAAAGACGGAAAATATTGGTGCCCTCACGGTTTTGAATGTCAATATTGGAAATGTCAAAAATAAAACGGCCGGAATTTATTTTTTTAAGAAAATTAACTATTTTGCCATATTCGCCGTCTACAGTCATAGAAAAACCAGCTTTGCCATACGGGTCTTTTTTTTCTTCAACTTCTCCGGTAAAAGAAAAAGCTAAGTTAACACTATAAAGGTTGGCTGTATCATTAAGATCTTTTGAGAGACCAAGAAGGGAATCTTTATTGGAAAGTATATTTTTCAAAGAAGCGTTAAGAGGCGCGGCTTCGGCGGCTTCACTTCTTAAGGCGGAGCGTTGTTCAACGTCTCCAGCTTTAGTACGAATTGAA
>MHLG01000019.1:3253-5940 GCA_001821375.1 Candidatus Liptonbacteria bacterium RIFOXYD1_FULL_36_11
CGGTAGCTTTAGAGGAGATTGAGGAACGCAGAAAAAAAACAAGCGCGATTTCAGTAATAATAATGGCGGAAAAAATAAGAGCAGAAATTCCAATTGCTTGCTTTAATATTTTTACCGTTTTATCAGGAGACATAAAAAAGAAAAGAAAGACAAAAAATGAATAAGACTTTATAATATTAGCATAAGAAAAGGAAAAAGAAAAAATGGAAACAGAAAAGGAAAAAATTTTTTATAACGCGTTAAATATTGTTTTAGACAGTAATTACGCCAAGCTTTCTTCTTTAAGAGAAAAATTTCCTAGTTGGGAAAAGGCTTTTTTTTCTTTACCAGAAGAAAAGAAAAAAGAGATTGAACCAGAAAAAGAATGGGAAGAGGCTAAAAAGGAAAAAATAGAAATGATTTTTAAGGAAGATGCTTTATATCCAAATTTTTTACTGGAAATACCGTTTACTCCTTTAGCTATTTATTATAAAGGAAAGTTGCCGGAAAATTGTGAGGAGTTTGGTGACAAAAAAAATAATAAAAATACGGCGATAGTTGGCACCAGAAAAGCCACGTATGAAGGAAAAAAAGCGGCAAAAGAGTTTGCAAGAGAATTAGCAAAAAGAGGAGTTTCTATTATAAGCGGTTTAGCTCTTGGAATAGATGAGGCGGCGCATAGCGGCGCTTTAGAAGCAGGGGGAAAAACATTTGCCGTGTTAGCTAACGGCCTTTCTTCCGTTTATCCAAGGCAAAATTATAATCTGACAAAAGGAATTATAGAAAAAGGAGGCGCGTTGATTTCAGAGTATCCGCCGAAAGCGCCTCCCCTGTCTTACAGATTTTTAGAAAGAAATAGAATAATAAGCGGACTTTCTTCTGCGATATTAATAATAGAAGCGCCGGAAAGATCCGGAGCTTTAGCAACGGCTAGATTTGCTTTAGAACAAAACAGGGATATTTATGTAGTTCCGGGGCCAATTACGCATATAAATTTTAAAGGATCGCATAAACTTCTTAGAGAAGGAGCAAGAATCGTTTCTTCACTGGAAGAGTTATTAGAAGATTTAGGACTTGCGGAAGAAACGTTTTCAGTTGAAAATAAAGTAATTGCGCAAATTAAGAATGAAACGCAGAAAAAAATCTTGGAAATAATAAAAGAAAAGACAGCGGCAGTTTCTATTGACGAAATAATAAACGCCGTTAAACTTACGGCACAAGAAGTGAACCAAGAGTTAGCGTTTTTAGAAGCTGAAGGAATAATAGCGGAAGAAGGCGGAAAATATAGAATAAGTTAGAAAGTTAAAAAATTATCATGAATTTTGAAAATCTTGTTATAAAAGTGCATTCGGTGATGGTCATATTAAAATAAAGTATGCCAAACAAACTTATTATTGTGGAGTCGCCGACAAAGGCAAATACAATAACAAAATTTTTAGGAAAAGAGTATGAGGTAGACTCTTCTTTTGGGCATGTGAGGGATCTTCCAAAAAGCGAACTTGGAGTAGATGTGGAAAATGATTTTGAGCCGAAGTATGTCATTCCGACAAAAGCTAGAAAACAGGTAAATAAATTAAGAAAAGAGGCGGAAAAAGCGGAAGAGATAATACTCGCCACTGACGAGGATAGAGAAGGAGAAGCAATTGCCTTCCATTTAGTGGAAGCTTTAAAACTAAAAGATAAGCTTCAGGAAGGAAAAATAAAAAGAATCGCTTTTCATGAAATAACGAAAGAAGCCATAGAAAAGGCGCTTAAAAATCCGCGAGAAATTGATATGAATTTAGTGGATGCCCAGCAAGCAAGAAGGGTTTTAGATAGACTTGTGGGATACAAGCTCTCTCCCCTCTTATGGAAAAAAGTAGCGAGAGGACTTTCAGCCGGAAGAGTGCAGTCGGTAGCTTTAAGGCTAATAGCGGAACGGGAGGCAGAGATAAAAGCATTCAAACCGGAAGAATATTTTACAATAACAGCAGAAATAGAGGCGCAAACTGAAAAGGAAGAGAAAGCGAAAGCGGTTTTTTTGTTAAGCAAGATAAATAAAAAAAATATAGAGCCGCCGGGAATAATTAATAAAGAAGAAGCGGAAGAGGCAGAAAAAAGTTTAAAAGAAAAAACGGACTGCCAAATAACTAAAGTTTTAGCAAGAGAAGTAAAAAAAACACCACTGCCGCCGTTTATAACAAGCACATTACAACAAGAAGCAGTAAAAAGACTGGGATTTTCTTCAAAAAAAACAATGATGCTAGCGCAAAGACTTTATGAAAAGGGATTGATAACTTACATGAGAACGGATTCTGTAAATATAGCTAAAGAAGCATTGGCGGCGGTAAAAAAAATTTTAGAAGATAAATACGGCAGTGCGTATGCGGTGGAAGCGCCAAGAAAGTTTTCCGGAAAATCAAAATTAGCCCAAGAGGCACACGAGGCTATCAGACCAACAAAGCCGGAAGTGACAAGTGAAGACATAGAGGTGGAAAAAGATGTAAAAAGACTTTACGATTTAATTTGGAGAAGATTTGTCGCTTCGCAGATGCCGAAGGCAGTTTTTAAAACAATAACGGCGGAGGCGGAAGCAGGAGAAAAAAAGAAATATACTTTAAAAACCTCGGGGAGTACATTGGTTTTTGACGGATTTTTAAAAGTGTGGCCGTCAAAGTTTAAAGAGAATGAAGTGCCGCCTTTTAAAGAAAATACGGAGGGAAAAATAC
>MHLG01000020.1 GCA_001821375.1 Candidatus Liptonbacteria bacterium RIFOXYD1_FULL_36_11
AAAATTGACCGCGGTTTTTAAAATAATAAGCCGATATAATCATTATTTTTTCTCATATAAAAAAACAAAGTTGCCCAGAGGCAACTACCTTATCACCAACCACTCCCCCAAAAAACATCCAGAATCTTCTTTAAAAAATAAAAAATATATTTTGAAAATTTTAGCGGTTAAATTTCAAAAAAATTAAAAATTTTAGAGTGAAAATAGCGGTCGGAAAACTTTTTGCCGATTTTAGAGGCAAAAAGGCAAACGGGTACCGCGTTAAGTTTTCGCGATTAAAATTTTTATAATTTTTAAATTTTGTAGCGTTTTTTGAGAAATGTCTTTTTTATTTTTTACTCAAAAAACTCTTGAATATTTCCTCCTCCTCCTTATTTCATTTTTTCCAAATTCCTCAAAAACTCATTTACCTTATCCTTATAACTAACCGGATCAATTTTCACTGCTTTCTTTGCCATCTTTTCCGCTTCTGAAAACTTACCCAAAGCCGCATAAACTCCTGCTAATCTTCCATAATTCTCTGCCCCGCCCGGATAAACTTCTATCGCCTTCTCATACACAAATTCCGCTCCTTTAAAATTTCTGTTTGTCACATACACATCTCCCACTTTAAAAAAACCGACATTTTTTACTTTATTATTTAGCATCTCTTTTACCTTCTCGTCCTTCCCTAAAATAGCCGCCACATAAGCCAGGTTAGCTCTCGCATCGCTAAAATTCGGCTCCAACTCGTAAGCTTGCTCTAAAATAAGAAAAGCCTTATTTAAATCCTTTCTTTTCATCGCATTTTCTGCTAAAGCAAAATAAATTTGGTGCTTCCTCGGACTTAATTTTACCGCTTCCTTTAACTGATTAAGCGCCTTATCCAAAAAAGAAGAATCAATTTCTGAAAAATTATCATAAATAGTGGCAAGAAAAAGTCTGTCTCTAACATTATTAGGATTTGCCGCTATCTCCTTTTCCATTTCCTCTACAGTAGCTCTCACAAAATTTTCCCGATCTGCCTTCGGGATTTTCCTCCCATTAGTCGTATCTAAAACTTCAAGTACTACTTTACCCATCTGTTCTCTTACTTCACCATCATAAGCAGTACCCACATTAATCGCTTCCCGAAAAGAAGTAAGCACTGCCGCATCTACCGCTCTCCTCTCCTGCATTAACTCAAGCGACGCCACTATTTTTCTTGCTTGAATAAGAGGTTTAATATTTACCACCCACAAAACCCACCCAAAAACCGCTAAACCAAAAACAACTATCAACACAGAAAAAACATCCTTTGTTTCAGAACCGCGATGAATACTTTCATTTTTACCAATTCCAACCTCACTCCTAAAACACCTAAAATACACATAAGCTAGTAAAGCAAAAAAACCGATATAAGTAGCATAGTTGTCAAAAACAAAAAGATTTTGCCCAAAATAAGCTAAAAGCGCCGTCCCTAAAATCAGCCCCTCGTTTCTGTCTTTTTCTTTCTCGCTTTTCAAAAGCTTTTTATAAATTAGAGACAAAGCTAAAACAAACAAAGCTAAACAAGAAAACAATCCCAAAAATCCCGTCGTCACAAGCCAATCCATTATCACATTATGCGCCCGGTCAAACCACTGCTCTTGATTATATAATCTCGGATCATAATACTTATTAAAAACATTTATAAAATTTTCCTGTCCCCACCCCAAAACAGGTTTTTCCATCACTCCCCGCCAAGCCATTTCCCAAACAACAAACCTCGCTTGCGTCGTTCTATCCGATAAAGATATGGAAGTAAGCCTGTTTAAAGTTTCGTTTCCCTTAATAAAACTTGCATCTTTTAGTAAAAACACCGAAGCGCACACCGCCGCCGTCAAAACTAAAACCAAAAGAGCTATCCTCCTTTTTATTCTCTCATCTTTTCTTTCCTTTCCGGAAAAAAACAAATATCCGATAGAAAAAATAATCGCCGCCCCGATTAAAGCCAAAACCGCTCCCCTTGTCGCTGAAAGATAAACCACCCACACAAAAATCGCCGCCAAAAACAAATAAATATAGCGGTAAAAATCTTTAAGAAAAGCAAACGTTAAACCGAAAATAAAAAGCACTAGCGTTATTTCATTTACTGAAGAAATCACCGCCGCCGACATACTTGATCTATGTATTATTTTCTCTAACTGCAACATAAAAATACCAAGCGCCGCTCCTACTGCCGGCCCATACTCATAAAATTTTTCCTTTTCTCGCCAAATAAAAAGTAAAAAAACAAAAAATATTGCCAGTACTAAAAGTGCCGCAAGATACGCCGGATTCCCTATAGTCCCCTCCACTCTAAACCCTCCTTGTATGCTTGGTAGTCTTCCTAATTTTTGCCAAAAAGAATATATTGATTCCGTAAGCGCCACTCCGGTAAAAATATTAAAAAACCAGAACCACTCCTCTTTTTTAAAAACAGACGCTAGAATAAAGAAATAAGCTGCGAGATGTATTAGATTAAGGAAACCGTCCATCCTTTCAAACCGAGACCAGAAAGAAAGCTTCGGATTTACCCCAAAAATATCAGCTAGTAGAGTAACTGCAAGCAACACCAAAACCGCTATCTGCATTCCGCGCATCTTCGGCCTAAACTCCTTATTCAAAACCGCAAGCCCAACCCACAAAACCAAAGCCAGTTCCACTAAAATTCTGAATATAAAATTTCTCCCCGTTATGTACGGAAAATAAGTCGGCCTGGAAACATAAAGTGTCAATAACGGAATAGCTAAAATCAAAACCCTTATTGCCCACTTATAAAACAATTCTATTTTTTTCATTTCCATTATCCGAACTATACAATAAAAACTAACCCAAATCAAAACTTCCCTCTCTTTCTAATTTTTGATATTCTACTTAAATAAAAACAATGTCATTCTTACTCTCAAAACTAAAAAAACTCATCCCATCCTCTTCAAAAAAAATTATCAGAAAAATTCTTGAAAAAATAAAAATAATTCTTAGAAGCCGCACCGTTATAAAAAAAATAGATGGAATAATTTATAAGCTGGATTTAAGAGAGTTTATTGATTATGAAATATACAAAAACGGCTGTTTTGAACCTGAAACAACCAAAGCTATTGAATTACTCTCAAAACCTGGCTTTACCATTATAGATATTGGCGCCAATTCCGGTTGTCACACCTTACGCTTCGCAAAAATAGTCGGACCGAATGGAAAAGTTTTTGCTTTCGAACCAATGTCCTGGGCTTTTAAAAAACTAAAAGAAAATGTCAGTCTCAATAAATTTAAAAACATTATCTTAGAACAAAAAGCTCTTTCTAATAAAAAAGAAAATAATGTCTCTGTAAATTTTTCCTGTAGCTGGCCAATAAATACCAATAGCAAAAAACTTCATCCTATTCATAAAGGAAAAATAATGGAAGATAAATCGGACTTTATTACTCTAGATGAATACTTAGAAAAAAATAAAGTTGGAAAAATAAATCTAATCAAACTTGACGTTGACGGCTTTGAACTAAAAATTTTAAAAGGCACTCTAAAAACCATAAAAACCAGCCACCCGATAATTATCCTAGAAATCGGTCGGTATACCCTAAAAGAGCAAGGTGACTACCCGGAAGATTTAGTTGACCTACTTTTAAAAGAAAACTACCAAGTCTGCAATGAATCAAACCTCAAACCCTTTTCTAATAGATCAGCTTTAATAAACTCCATCCCTGATAAAAAAACTATCAATGTCATTGCTCTTCCATTAAATTTAAAATAAAACCCACTATTAAAACTTAAAACAAAAACTTCTTTACTTCCTTTCACGCTTAATAACACATGATAAATTTTACATTAAAACTAAAAAAACTCCTCCCACCCTCTTTTAAAAAAATAATTCTCCTTTATTATTTTAAGATTTCCTTAACATATAAAAAAATAAAACGTCTCTTTTTTTCTCCTGAAATTCCTAAAAATAAAGATGGGAAAGTATTGATTCATCTCGGTTGCGGAGAAAAAAATACTCCCGGGTGGATAAATGTCGACCTCATTCCCCTCCCTCATATTCACTTTATCCAAAATGTTATCAGTCTCCCTAATTTCCCAAACAATTTTGCCGATATAATTTACGCTTCTCACATTCTTGAACATATAAGCCATCTAGAAATTAATAAAGTTTTAAAAGAATGGAGGAGAGTCTTAAAACCCAACGGTCTTCTTCGCCTTTCCGTTCCTGATTTTGATAAAATAATACAAATTTACCAATCTGAAAAAAACTCCATAAGATCAATATTAGAACCATTAATGGGCGGACAAGATTATGAATTTAATTTTCATAAAAACACTTTTAACAAAGAACACCTATCTTCCCTTTTAAAAGAAGCGGGTTTTAAAGAGATTAAAGAATGGGATCCAAAAGTAGCTTCCCACCACACTTTCAATGACTGGTCATCAAAATTTATAACCATAAAAGAAAAAAAATATTCTATTAGTCTAAATCTTGAAGCTATAAATTATGAATAAAACTATCACTATTATTACTCCCTCTTATAATCAAGGACTATATATAGAAGAAACCATCCAAAGCGTTCTCTCTCAAGTTGGTAATTTTTATATTGATTACATCATTGCTGATGGCGGTTCCACTGATCAAAGTGTTTCTATTATAAAAAAATATGATCAACTTATTAAAAATAACAGTTATCCCACTAAATGCCTTGGAATAAAATATCGCTGGTGGTCAAAAAAAGATCGCGGACAAACCGACGCTATTAATCAAGGTCTTAAAATCGCTACCGGCAATCTTATTTCCTGGCTCAACTCTGATGACTATCTTGAACCAAACGCTCTTTCAAAAGTTTTTAAAGAGTTTATTAACCATCCCAACTACAGCCTTTTTTACGGTGATGGCTACCTTTTAAACCAATTTAATGGTAATAAAAAAATACTCAAAGCCCGCCCCGGTAATTTTCAGCAATTTTTAAAACGTGGCCACGATATCTTTCAACCTGCCGCCTTTTTTACTAAAAACATAATAACTAAAGTCGGCTTTCTAGATCAGAATATGCATTATGCTTTTGATTATGATTTTTGGCTTCGTATACTTAAAGTCGGTCACAGTTACTATTTTCCTGAAACTCTTGCCACCTTTCGTCTTTGGCCTAATTCTAAAACATCTTCAAAGCAAAACGAATTTTTTAAAGAAAGAAAACAAATTTTTAAAAAATATGGCGGTAATATCATTGACCCTAAAACTATTTATCAATTTCGTAATATGATTCCCGGTACTAATTTAATTTACCTCCGCCTTCCTACCATTTACAACTTGATTAAAAAAATATTCTATTCCATTATTGACCATCTTCACTATCGTAATTAAAACGTTCGTTATCTGGTACAACTATATCCACGATTTTACTCTTAAAATACCTTCGTACAATTTATTTAAAAATGAACTTTTTTTATCATAAGAAAATTCTGGATATAAATAGTTATTATCTAATTCCTCACTAGAAACAGGTCTATCTAAACCACTAAATTTATTTTTCATCTCTTCTAAAGTCCATATTTTACAAATCACATCATCGATTGAAAAATTTAAATAACTAGGTAAAACATTAGGAAAAAGCATAAAAATAGGATATTTTAAAAACACCCTTACTAATCCAAAATTATTACAACGATTTTCATAATCAGTCCATGGATCAATTGCTTCATTTTCTTCCTGCCACATTTTTTTTCTTTCAGAATCACCTAAAAAATCTAATGGCGTGATAAATTTACCAACTTTATTAAAAATTTCCTTCCTCATAACACTATAATCCACATAAGGTTTATACTTTGCTACATAGTAAGATGTAGAACTAGCCTTCTCTACCGGAAAACGTTTATTATTTGGCTTATCTAACCTCCATCTGTAATAAGCAAATGGTACTAAAGATGCTATGTCATTTTTATTAACTTTTAATTTCCTGTGCTCAAACACCTCAAAAATCTCTTTCATCCAATGCCCTTTTCTAATAAATTGCTGGTCGTCAGCTAAATCAAAGATAAACTCTCCTTTAGATAATTCTTTAGCTTTATTACGGTACAATCCAAGAATAGCCCTCAACTTTTTCCAGTGATTGTTTACTAACAAACCTCTTTTCCTTATTTTATTAAAATGATCATCTTCACTACTAAATATCATCCTAACCGGAAAAGAAGCTCTTTTAGCATAATTAACAATAAAATTTCTAGAACCATCAATAGAACCAAAATCCACAAAAATCCACTCAATATTTCTATATTCATTACACAATTCAAAAGAACGCATTAAATTTCTCAGTAATGGCAATCGATTATATGAATTCACATGAAAACTAACTAAAGGCTCCATAATTTTATCATACCACACTTACGACCTTTTAAAAAATAATACAGACTAAAATAATCAAAAAGACCAGTAATCAAATTATTTTATTTTTTGTATATTTGACAGACTCATTTTTTACGTATTATTATTGTTTTCAGTAAATAAAAAACAAAATAAGGAGAAATTACTATGAAAACAACTGTCCCTCAACGTGAAGAATTTAAAATTCTAAACCATACCCGCATCCTTCCCACAAGCCAAACCTCCAAGATTTACACACAAACTCTCCGTGCACCCACTCGAATTGATTTTTCCGGTGGCTGGTCAGATATTCCATTTCTCATAAAAGACATAAAAAAACCTGGGTTTGTGTCTAACTGTGCTATAAAACCTCACATTACTCTAACTGGCTCTGATCTACACTTTGCCAGTTATACTCGCGGAGTTGGCCTTTCTACCTCTACTGCCGCCAAAGCCTTAGAGCTTATCCAGTTCTCCGGCGGAGAAAGCTATCTCGCCTCTCGAAATCTAACTGATATTACCGAAGATCTCTTCCGTTATGAAAATAAAAATTTAAGTTGGGCTATTGGCCGCCAAGACATGCACACTATCATTCACGGCGGAATCAACTTAATAGAGTTCGGTAAAACATATTCTAAAACCATCAACTCGCTTACCTCCATCCGCATCACTAAAAATCTTCGCCAGCATTTACTTCTTATCTATTCTGGACAATCACGAAATGCTCAAGTTGTTGTAGAAGAAGTCTACTTTAATTTTAACACTGGAAATTATAAATATTTACAAGCTCTCAATACTATCAGTTCCTGCGGACAAAACTTTTGGTTACACTTAAAGAAAAATGACATCCCAAGCTGCGCCTCCATAATGAACATCAACTGGACCGCTCAAAAAATTCTTGCCTCTTCCACTTCCAACTCATATCTCGACAACATCTACCAGTTTGCTTTATGTCAAGGAGCCCTAGGTGGCAAACTCTGTGGTGCCGGTGGTGGGGGATGCTTTATCTTTATTACCCCACATCCAGAAAATCTCAGCACTAAACTAACTGCTAATTTTCCCAATTGTTTCCCTATTAACTTCGAGATAGAATTAAAAAATATTAAAGAGATAAATGTCCATTCAAAAACGTAACTTATCCTTTTTTATGACCTTTAGCACATCTCTAGTCAAATGGGATCAAGCTAATATACTTGAAAGAGAAATCTCTCCTTATATTTTTTTGGCTGAACATTTCAGCCAAATTTTTATATTCACCTATGGCAATTCTAAAGACTATAAGTATAAAGATAAACTTACATCCAATATTAAAGTAATCATTAAACCAAAATTTATTCCTTCCCGCTGGTATCAATATCTCGCCCCCCTTCTTCATCTCCCAACAATTTTTCGCTCTCATTTCTTGAAAACTAACCAAATGCACGGCGCAAAAACTGCTATCATCGCTAAATTTTTAAATCCCTTTGCTAAACTCATTATCCGCACCGGCTATACTCAATCACTTTTTGACGCCAAAGAAAATAAAAATCTCTCAAAAATAAAACGTCTGGAAAAAATAGCTTATCGATTTGCAAACCACTCCCTAGTCACTTCTCTTGCAGATAAAAAATATTTAATAGAAGAATATAAAATCCCCAAAAATAAAATCTCTGTAATTGCTAATTATATTGACACTGACATTTTCCGGCCTAATTTAAAAATTACTAAATTAGAAAATCGCCTTATTTTTGTCGGTCGTCTCTCCTCTCAAAAAAATCTCCCCTCTCTTATAAAAGCGCTATCTGGCCTAAATCTTTCTCTTGATTTAATCGGGGAAGGAAAACAAAAAGAAGAATTAAAAAAACTAGCTGAAAGCGAAAAAGTTTCCGTTAATTTTTTTGGTACCATACCTAATTTCAAACTTCCGGAAATCTTAAACCGCTACCGTATTTTTATTCTTCCCTCTCTTTATGAAGGTATGCCAAAAACTCTTCTTGAAGCAATGTCTTGCAATCTTGCCTGTATTGCCACAAACGTCCCCGGCTCCCGCGAAGTTATCCAAAATGGAAAAAATGGCCTCCTCGCCGAAACTTCTTCGGCCAGTTTAAGAGAAAATATCCTAAAACTCATAAACAATCTAGAATTTCAAAAAACTCTTGGCGAGAACGCCCGTGAGTTTATCTTAAAAAATTTTTCTCTTAAAACCCAAATCCAAAAAGAACTCTCTATCTACCAAAATCTAACAAAAAACTAAATCTATCCTTTTTTTAACTTTATGAACTTTAAACTTTCCACTTCTTTTTTTAACATTAACGCCGACCACGGCCTTTCTAAATGGCAAATGCGCGCCTATAAACTCTCTAATCTATTAAATAATTCCTTTCCTAATAGTTTTTTAGATAAAGAATTAAAAATAAAAAAATTTCTTTTAGACAGCCAAACTTTAGAAAAATTTTGGCCGGAAATAGAACCGACCAGCTCCCCCTCCCGCGCTCTTTCTAACCTTTTCTGGTTCTCTCTCCCTTGGAAAAAAATTAAAGCAGAACTCGGCGAAATTAATGTCTTTGACACTGGCTGCGGCTCCGGAAATTATGGCAAATTTCTTATAGAAAAAGCTAACACCACAATCTCCTCTTATACTGGAACCGACTTTAAAGAAAACTCTAACTGGAAAAATTTAGAAAAAAATTTTTTCAATTTTCACTTTTTCTGCTCCGATAGTGCAAATATTCTTTCCTGTATCCCTAAAAAAACCAATCTTTTTATCAGTCAATCGGCTATTGAACACTTTTCTAAGGACCTGTTATATTTCAAACAAATAAGGAAATTTATTATAAACACTAATCGCCCTATTTTTCAAATCCACCTCTTCCCTTCTGCCGCCTGCCTCCATCTTTACCGCTTCCATGGTATTCGTCAATATACTCCTCGCACTATCTCAAAAATTACCCGCCTTTTCCCAAATTCAACAAAAAAACTATTTTTCCTCGGCGGCTCCGCCTGCAACCTCCTGCACTACAACTTTATAACTAAACAAAAAAACAAAGGCTTGTCCGACCTCCGCTTATCTGATACAAAAAAATATATCAACCTTCTTAAGGAAAAAATTACCGAAGATATCAATTTAAAAAATCTAAACCAACCCTCTTTTTATGCTCTTATTATCCACTCTAATATAAATCAAAAAACCTTCTAAAATTTTTCTATTATCTCCCTAAAATAAAATTTACAACTGGCCGTAATAAATTTTTAACCGGCTTCGGAATATATTTTTTAAAAACTGATATTTTACTCTTTAATCCAGCTATCCATTCACTCGGTAAAACAAAATTAGCTAAAGAAAGTGGCAATTTCCTACGCGATAAGCAAAGCCCCTCTCCTCCCTCTCCTACTTTTCCCACAAAAACCCAATTTATTGGTATTGTCCCACTATCAGGGTTCTCTTCCATTTTCCGATATTGCTCTTCTTCCTCTATATTAACCGGCTCCATCTTCTTGTATTGCACTCCAAATAACCGTCCCGGGCCAATTTTTTCTGCCCATCTTTTTACCTCCTCTAAACTAAAATAATGCCTTACTCTGTTCGGTGGATTTCCCTCGTTAGTCTCTTTTTTCCCCTCCCTTAAAACTGGAAAAGTAACTATAAAAACAGCTCCGGGTTTAGCAATACGCCTAATCTCAAAAGCTAAATCATCCGGATTAAAAAGATACTCCACAATTCTTGCTGCCACTACTACATCAACCGACTTATCTGGTAAACCACTCGTCGTAGCATCCCCCACTTTTGGTTCTAGTATCCCATCACTATCAATACCGCTAACCATTCCCGAAGCATTATCAACCAAATAAATTTTAGAAGCAATTTTTTTTAAAGGAGAAGTTAAAATTCCTCCTGCCGACCCTAAATCAACAATAATTGGCCTTTCTATTTTTTGCGCCTCCTCCTTAATAATTTCCCTAAAACGTTTTGTTCTATAAAGTCTTTGCGTATCTTTATTCCACTCTTTAGCCGCCTTGTTATAATACTTTTCTACCGCCGCTCTTCTAAAAAGGTCTGCTCCTTCACTAAAAGAAAGAAAAAAAGCCCCTTTTTTCTTTACCTCCTTTATCGCCGCCTCGTAAACTCCTAACATTTTCTCTAAATCAAAACTAGCCACACTATCATGAAATCCTACCGCTATATAACGTCTCTCATCTAAAATTTTAGAAAAAAAACTTAACCATTTATCAATATTCAACTTTCCCATATAAATTGGCCAATCATCAAGCGCTATTGGCATCCTAACTAACCCTTTATATATAAAATACGGCTCTTTCGCTATATCACTTTCTGCGCTCCATAAAAACCCTCTTTCAAAAAGTTGGCTAAGAGTGCTATTATCAAAACGTGAACGTGGTGAGCGATATCCCACCGGCCAATCCGCCGCTTCACGGCAAGCTTTAACTTCACTTACGTAATAATTTGAGTTCCAATCACTCTGATGATTATAAGAATGAAAAGCTACCTCCTGCCCGGCCTCGCGAATCATCTGAATTAAATCGCTCTGCTCCTTAAATATCTTTCCTACTACATTATAAGTAGCCGCAACTCTATACTTCTTCTCAAGCTCAATAAATCTAATTATTGCTTCTCTACATAAAGAAACATCAGCTTTGCTATCTATATTTTGCTCAATATCATGATAAAAAGTAACTAACTTTTGCTTCTTTTTTTCCTTTTTCAAAAACATATTCTTATTATATTATTTATAAAAGCAATATCAATTATTCTTTCCTTTTTTTAAAAACTGCTTAATTTTACAAAAAATGAAAAACTTTATTAAAAAAATTATTTCCCATATAAAAAAATTTGGTTTCTTTTCTTTTTTAAAAACAGTCTCTCGTCGCCCTTTTGATAATAATTTTACAAACTCGTTTAAATTACGTTTTTTTATTAATCTTCATAATTTAAGCTATAAAAAAATATCCAGTTTGGCAAAAAAATTAAACAAAGGCGAACACCCTAAACGTGCCATACTAAAGTACGAAAACTTTTTTCTTAGCCATATTAAACCGGAAGACTCTGTTTTAGATATCGGCTGCCACACCGGCTACCTTTCTTTTAAAGCCGCTCTAATCGCTAAAAAAGTTGTTGGTATAGATTTAAATAAAAAAAACATTTCCATCGCTAAAGAAATATATAAACTTCCAAACTTGTCTTTTATATCCGCTGACGCTACTCTTTTCCCTTTTAAAGAAAAATTTAATAAAATCATTCTTTCTAATGTATTAGAACATATAGAAAACAGAATTGATTTTCTTAAAAAAATATCCAATCTTTCTGACATTATTCTTCTTCGAGTTCCTTTAATTGAAAGAGATTGGCTCGCTGTCTATAAAAAAGAAAACGGTTACAATTATCTTCTTGATTCTACTCATTATATTGAATACACCTTAAAAGAACTAAAAGAAGAAGTAGATAAATCTGATTGGAAAATAGAAAATTTTACCATTAAATTTGGTGAATTCTGGGGAATCTTATTTAAAAAATAGAATGTTCACCTTAAAAAAAATAATAAATAAATTTCAATTTTACTTTCAGTCTTTTTTAAATTTTTTCCGCCTTGGCAAAATTTTTCTAATTTCCGACAAAAACAACTGGGTCATAAAAACCATAGTAAAAGAAATAAATAAAAATACATCGATAAAAACTAGTATTTCTTCCTCTCCTCTTTTTTTAAAAAACAAAATTATTCACTTCGGCTCCATCCATGATTTTATTTTTCATAAAGAAAAAGTACACCCATCTAATAAAATAATAGCTTCTTGGTATCACATCAATGGAAGAAATATAGAAAAAGGACTTGCTAAAGAAATAAGAGAAAAAAACATCCCCATCCACACTTCCTGTTCTATAACAAAAAAAGGATTAATTAACTTAGGTATCAAAGAAAAACAAATAAAAGTTATTCCTCTCGGTATTGACTTAAAAATTTTCAAACCATTAAAAAATCCTCTAGAAAAAACAGAAATAAAAAAACGCCTCGGTTTACCTTTAGATAAAATAATCATCGGCTCTTTCCAAAAAGACGGTAATGGCTGGAAAGAAGGCAATGAACCAAAACTTATTAAAGGCCCCGATATCTTCTGCGACACCATAGAAATCCTAGCCAAAAAATATCCGCTCCACATTCTTCTAACCGGTCCCGCCCGCGGTTATGTTAAAAACCGCCTCTCGGAAGCTGGTATTCCTTTCACTCACAAATATTTAAAAAAATATAATAATATTGTAAACTTCTACCATGCTTTAGATTTATACATTATTTCTTCCCGCGTTGAAGGCGGCCCTATGGCTCTTCTTGAATCTTGGGCAACTAGCATCCCTCTCATCTCCACTCCCGTCGGTATGGTAAAAGATCTTGCCCGCCCTGAAGAAAACATCCTTCTCTCTTCCTCTTTCAGTCCAGAAGAATTCGCTTCTCTAGCCTCTTACCTTATTAATAATTCAGAATTATCCTCTAAAATTTCTAAAAACGCCCTCAAAGACATCCAAAACTACTCCTGGCAAAAAATGGCCGAAAGCTACTTCCAAAAATTATATCTTCCCTTTCAATAATCAATGAAAAATCTTTTTGATCAACTGGAAATAAATATTGCCGAAAAACATAAAGAAATAAATTCAACCTCTCTCAAAATTCATCCGTTTAAACCTCTATCTTTTATAAAAATAAATCTTCATTTGTTCCTAAATAAAATTGGCTTGTTTTCTAAACTTGCCGAAACCGGGTTCATCCGCCGCTGGTTTAACGAATTTAATTTTTACTGGCAAAAAGAACTCAACGGCCGCCCCCTTAAATTTCATGATTTTTTCTACCTCCACTCTCTTTACCGCTCTCGTTATCAAAATTTAAAGCTAGAAGATGAAACAAACCCAAACCAATTTTTAGCCGACTGGCAAAAACCGGGTAACATTTATCAAATTTTTTCCTGCGCTTACCAATATGGAATAAATCCTTTTTCTTTTTTGCCTTTTAAAAAACATTTAAAGAAAAAAATGAAAATCCTTGAATACGGCTGCGGCTTTGCTCCCATCGTCACATCTCTTTTTCATTATCAACCTAATAAATTCAACCTAACCATTGCCGACATCCCAAACTTTACTTTTCATTACGCCAAATGGAAACTCAAACCATTCGGCATTAAAACTATAGATATTAATCCCGCTTTATTTCCTCCTCTCTCTAAATATGACATTATTTTTATTATCACTGTCCTAGAACACCTCACCAATCCGCTTGAAGTTATTAAACATCTCACTAATCATCTTAATCCCGACGGATCCCTAATTTTTGATTACATTAAGAGCAACGCTGAAGGGTTAGATACTAAACAATCATTACTAGCAAGACAAGAGGTTATAAATTTTATTAAAGAAAATTTTAAAATTATTCAAGGAAATCTTAACGCAGAGAATATAAAAACTATTATCGCTATAAAAAAAGCCTAATCCAAAATTATGCTTTAAAACTTTTAAAAGAGTACGTAAAAAACAAATCCTACTACTTATTTCTAAAAACTCGTCATTCTCATCAAATTTTTTATAACTTCAACTACCCTCTCTAAATTTTTTCCGTCGGTAACAAAAAACTTTTTATATTATGTCAAAAATAGGCGCAAAAATCAAAAAAGACCGTAAAAAACAAATAATTTTAACCATCATCGCCGCCCGCGGCGGCAGCCGCGGCATTCCCAATAAAAACATCCGACCTATCGCCGGAAAACCATTACTAGCTTACTCCATACTGCCAGCTCTCTCGCTTGTGAAAAAAGGTTTGCTTGACCGTCTTATTCTTACTACTGATAGTTCTAAAATAGCCGCTATTGGCCGCCGTTACGGCGTGGAAACGCCCTTCCTTCGTCCCCATCGTCTCGCCACAAGTAAAAGCCAAATGAGAGACGTCCTCTTACACGCCCTCCACTGGTTGGAAAAAGAAGAATCCTACCGCCCGGACTATTTTATACTTCTCCAACCCACCGCCCCCCTCCGGGAAGAAGAAGATATTACCGCCTGTTTGAAAGAAATCAAAAAATCTTACACCGACGCCGTTATTGTAGTTTCTGAAACTGAACTCGCCTCGTTTTTTATCAAAAACGGCTATCTAAAAAAATCCTTCGATACTCCTAATCTTAAAAAAAATACTAATCGTCAATCCATGCCGAAAAGATATATTCCTATCGGCTCCACCTTTCTCGTAAGAACTAAAACTTTTTTGAAAGAAAAAACTGTTTTCCCGAAAAAAACCCGCTTTGTCGTCTGTCCTAACTGGCGATCTGTTGATATCAACAGTCCCGAGGATTTGGCTATTGCCGAACTGCTTCTGAAAAACAAACAAAAAATCAATAAATTTATTGAAAATTTTCAATGAAAAAAAATGTATTTCTCATCGGCGCCGGCAATATCGGCAGCCGCCACCTACAAGCTCTGAAAGCAGTCTGTTTGCCACTCAACATTAAAGTAGTTGACCCAAATGAAGCCAATCTCGCGACCGCCAAAGAACGGTGGGAAGCGATGCCGGAAAAAAGTAAAATTACCCGCCAACACCAAGTTGAATTCTTAAACACGCTTCCCGCCAATAAAAATAAAATAGATTTGGCGATTATCTCTACCAGCGCGAACGTCAGAGCCAAAATCATCAGAGAACTCCTTAAAAAAAATAAAGTGAAATACTTGCTTATGGAAAAAATTCTCTTCCAAAAAAAATCGGATTACGACTCTATCGGGAGACTTCTCGCAAAAAATAAAATTAAAGCTTGGGTTAACTGCTCCAGGCGCGCTATGCCTTGGTATCAAAAACTGGCCGCCGAACTTCGCGGCCGGTCTTTTACCGCCCTCGTTTCTCTCGGTTCTTTTAGCTTAATTAGTAACGTTATTCATTATCTGGATTACTTTTCTTTAATCGCCGACGATAATCGCTTTATCATTAACACTTCCCAAATTGAAAAAAAACTCATTTCTTCTAAACGCCCCGAATTTAAAGAATTAATCGGAACCATAGAAGTTTATTTTAAAAATAACTCATCTGTAAAAATAACTAGCCGCGCGAACGACCGCGGCCCTCTTTTAGTCTACATTAATACTCCTGCAATTTACTGTCTGCTTAACGAAACTACCGGTCAACACCTTATCGCTCGTGCCTCTCATAATTGGAAACTGGAAAAAATAAACTCCCCTCTTATTCTTCAAAGTCAGCTCACTAATAAAATTGTAGAAAAAATTTTAAAAAACAACTCGTCTAATCTCACCCCCCTTAGAGAAAGCTCAACTATTCATCTAAATTTCCTAGAACCAATTTTAAAACACCTGAACCGCTTCCAAGTTATAAAATATAAAAAATATCCCTTTACTTAACCCTAAAAAAATACCTGACAAACATGAAAAACTTAAATTCTAAAAACAGTATTCTTCTCGTCGGCGCCGGCCCTATGGCCACTGCTTACGCTAAAGTTCTAATCAATCTTAAAAAACCTTTTCTGGTTGTAGGACGAGGAAAGTCCTCTGCTCGCTTATTTACTAAAACGACAAACCATCCAGTTATCTTAGGAGGTCTTGATAAATGGCTTAAAAACAATCAACCTCCAAAAAATTCCATTATCGCCGTTAATATTGAATCACTAGGATATTCAGCGCGTCTTCTCTTAAAACATGACACTAAACGTATCCTAATAGAAAAACCGGGCGGCCTTAACTTTAACGATATTAAAAAAACCGCCGCTCTCGCCAAAGAAAAAAATGCGACTGTTTTCTTAGGTTATAATCGCCGCTTTCTCTCCTCCGTTCTCTACGCGAAACAATTAGTAAAGGATGACGGCGGTCTTCTTTCAATTTTTTTTGATTTTACCGAACAAAGCTCTAAAGTTGCCTCTTCTTTTCACCCTCCGGCAGTCAAACATTTCTGGCTCTTGGCCAACTCCTCCCATGTTATAGACCTTGCTTTTTTCCTGGCCGGAAAACCAAAATTTTTCCGCTCCTTTAGCCTTGGCCGTCTTCTTTGGCACAAACCGGCCGCCTGGAGCGGTAGCGGCCTCACCAAAAAAAATGTTATTTTCTCCTGCCGCGCCGACTGGCGTTCCCCCAGCCGCTGGCGCTTGGAGTTGTACACCAAAAAACGGCGGCTTATTCTTGAACCGCTTGAGGAAATTAAGGAACAACTCCCCGACTCCTTTGCCGTCAATCCGCTTACCATAAACAACTCCTTAGACCTGAATTTTAAACCGGGACTTTATCTGGAAGTAAAAGAATTTCTACGCTCCCGTCCTCGTTCATTACTTTCTATCTCTGATTATCTTTTAAGTCTCCCTTTTTACAAAAATTTATATAAAACCCGCTAGATTTTATTCTTCCAAAATATATGGCCTTAAGTATTTTATCATATTGCGTTTTTCTAAACCCTTTTTAATCTCGCCTAGAGTTAATCTATTGGCCAAATATTCTTCCGCTATCTCATCCGTAAAATCCCGCCCGCAGCTGTATCTCATTTCCTTGTTTTTATCTTGAACCGCTGGCTCCATCTTGAAAATTTCTCCGCTCTCCACGTTACTTATCAAACCTCTCAAAGCCGCCTCCACCGCCATCATCCCCAAAAAGAAACTATCTCTCTCCTTGCTTGGTTGCGGCAAACAGTGAAAAAGCATCGGTCCGGAATCAAGCCCTTTAGAGAGATAATGAATCGTCGCTCCGACCATTTCCGGATGTTTGTCGTATAACGCCCAAAAATTACAGGAACTGCCGCGGTAATAAGGAGATACCCCTAAATGAATATTTATCGCTTTCTTATCCACTAATAAATCAACTAATGGCTGCTTGATATAACTCGCTCCGAAAACAATTATCAAATCCGCTTCTTCCACCGCCTCCAAATACGCGCTCGCCGGCAAACTGTTTAACTCTCCCGCTGACATGGGCAAAACCCGAGAACCGAACGGACTAAGGCGCGGTTCTCCAAATCTTTCCCTCTCCGCCACCACCACTTCCTTAAAATATCTCTGCATCACCGGCGACGCTCTGAACACTCCTTCCTTCATCCCGGGAGAAAAAGTGGAAACTTCGGAAAAAACCGACAACCGATCGGCTATTTTATTAAGCCTTTCCGCTAATGAAAAATGGCGCGGCTGATTTCCGGTAAAAACAACAATTTTCATAATGTTATTATAGCATTACTTCCTGCACATACCGCTGTTCCTGACGGGGAAGTTCATACCGCCCCCGCCCCGCCGTTTTCATAGTCGCTGAAAAAGCTATTAACACGCCTATATCTTTTAAAACATTCAAAGTATCTTTATTATAAGAACTTGAAGGATGTGAAGCCGTTAAATAAGGTAAAAAAAACTCCTTGGATAAATGATTAAAATTACGCTTATACTCTTTCCTTTGCTCCTCTTTTGATAATAATGACATCGCTGTCGGATGAGAATATGAATGAAGACCAATTAAATTACCTAGTTTTTGCAGTTTTTGCAAATGCCTATTAGTCATCCAAATATTTTGAGCTAATAAATCAAGCTCCGTATAACCAGCAATTAAACCGTCCATAATTTTTTCGTACTGTTCACGTTTTAAAATAACATCCCTCACATACCTCCAAGCACGTTCTTTATAACTATAAATCGGAAAATCCTTTAAGTAGTTTCCATCAAACTGTTCCACTGCCTTTTGTATTATTAAGCGATACGGAGAATTAAAAGATAAAAATACTTCCCAAAAATCATTAAAATCTAAAAAAAAACGGTTGATAAAAAACCTATACAACTCTAATCTGTTAAGCTCACCAAAAAAAGGAGCGGAATAAATAAAAAAGAAAGCTTTTAAATTATACGACTCAAGAACCGGCATTGCGATCTCAAATTGGGATAAAAGACAATCATCAAAAGTAATACAAATATCATCTTCTTTTAGCTTTCCTTTTAAACAACGCTCCACCCACTCCTCCGGTTTAAGTATTCTTTCCAAGCCCACGAACTCAATAATTTCCGCCAGCCTGTCCGCCGTCAAGGAACCCCAAATTTTCTGCGTGTGGCCGCCATGAAAATGATGGAACATTATCCCATGCGGTTCTTTTTCTTTATAAGTATTTCTTGAAATAATGGCTTGTTGCTGATGTATAAAATATAATCACCCCATAATATCATTTAAAAGATTTAAAAGCAATTGACTGAAACGTTTACTTCCGCCATAATTGCCTAATAAAAATGAAAATTCCTCTTTTTAAGAATTACAGCAACCGGGAAGATACTCAAGAAATATCTAAAATAATAAAAAGCGGCCGAAACTGGGCTATCGGCGAAAAAATATCCGAATTTGAAAATAAGCTTTCCGAATATTTAAAAGTAAAATATTCCTTGGTTTTTAACTCCGGCACATCCGCCCTTCACGCTCTAATGATCACTTCCGGCATTAAACCAAACGATGAAGTCATCGTCCCTTCCTTTAGTTTTATTTCCACCGCCAACTCCCCCCTTTTTGTGGGGGCTAAACCCGTCTTTGCCGACATTAAAGAAAATACCTTCGGTCTTGATTATAAAGATGTTGAAAAAAAGATAACTAAACACACTAAAGCTATTCTCACAGTTCATTATGGTGGTTGCTCTTGTCAAATTAATAAGCTTAAAAATATCGCTCGTCATCATCGCCTTCTTCTCTTAGAAGACGCCGCTGAATCATTAGGATCTTCCTTTAAAAATAAAAAAGTTGGCTCCTTTGGCGCCGCCGCTATTTTTAGTTTCTGCGGACCAAAAGTGATTTCTACAGGCGAAGGAGGCGCCTTAGTTACTAACTCTCGAAAAATATATGAGCAAGCCAAACTTATCCGGTCTCACGGCCGCCTGGACAAATCAAACTACTTCTCCTCTTTAGAAAAACCAAATTATGTTAATCTTGGTTATAATTTCAGAATGTCTAATTTAGCCGCTTCTCTTGGTGTAACTCAACTGAAAAAAATAGAAAAAATAATATCCTTACGGCAAGAAAACGCTCTTTACTTAAACTCCAAACTATCCACTGTGAAAGAAATAATTATTCCAGAAGCTCCTCCCGGTCATCGCCATATTTATCAAATGTATACCATTAGAATAAAATCGGGAAAAGAAAAACGAGACAAGCTTAAAAAATTTCTTAATGAAAAAGGAGTAAGCGCAAAAATATATTTTGACCCTATTCACCTTTCCAACTTCTACAAAAATATGGGGTACGACCAGATTAAACTTCCCATCACAGAAAAAATGTATATGGAAGTACTCACCCTGCCTATGTATCCAGATCTCACCAAAACCGAAATGGATTACATTATTAGAAATATAAAAAAGTTTTTTCAAAATGAAAAAAAACGAAGCAGCTAAAATAAAAAATCTCCTAATTAAAAATGACTCCTCAATTAAAGAAGCTATGCGCGTTATTGACCGCGGCGCTTTAGGAATTGCCTTTATCGTGAATAAAGAAAATCGCCTGGTTGGACTGGTAACTGACGGTAATATCAGAAGAGCCCTTATTAAAGGAATTGATATTGATAGTTCTGTAAAAAAAATTGCCAATTTAGATCCCCTCTTCATCCGGAATAAAAAAATGAATAAAAAAATAAACCGCGTTATTCCTCTAGAAAAAGCTCTGTGCATTCCCTCTTTAAACTCTGATTATCAAATAGAAAACGTTTTTCTCCTCTATACCAACCACAACCAAAATGAAATTCTATCTCCCATTATAAAAAAATACGTAGTTAATCGTAACGTTAAAAAAGTTCTAATCACCGGCGGCGCCGGCTATCTTGGTTCTGTTCTTTCCCGCCTCCTTTTGTCTCACGGCTACCAAGTAGTAGTGCTTGATAATCTAACTTATGGCAACCGAGGAATAAAAGATATCACTAATAAAAATTTTGAATTTATTAAAGGAGATTGCAGAAACATATCCGACATTACGAAAGCAACTAAAGAAGTTGATGCTGTCATTCATTTAGCCGCTATAGTTGGAGACCCAGCTAGTTCCCTAAACCCCAAAGAAACAATAGAAATTAATTATCTATCAACAACTACTCTAGCGGAAGCTTGTAAATTCAATCAAATTAACCGCTTTCTCTTTATCTCCACCTGTAGCGTTTATGGAGCTCAAGCCGGATCTAAAAAAATTAGTGAAAATTCTCCACTTAATCCAGTATCTATTTACGCTCAAACAAAAATAAAATCCGAGCATGGAATACTCGCGTTAGCCGATGAAAATTTTTCCCCCACCATTTTCCGCTTTGCTACTCTTTTTGGCTTGTCTCCCAGAATGCGCTTTGACCTAGTTATCAATCTTTTTGCCGCTAAAGCCGCTTTAAATGAAAAAATAGAAATATTTGGCGGGGAACAATTCCGCCCCTTCTTAGGAGTTTCTGATGCCGCTTCCGCTTGCCAAGCATGGCTTAAGACCCCGATTGATAAAATATCCGGAGAAATAATAAATATCGGTTTTGATAATCAAAACATAAAGATAACGGACCTTGGTAAAATAATAAAAAAAAACGCGCCGGAAGCAAAAATAGAAATCAAGAAAGAAGTCCCTGATAAAAGAGACTATAACGTCTCCTTCAAAAAAATGCGCAAATTATTTAGATTAAAACCATCCGAAACAATTTCTCAAGCGATAAAAGAGATGAAAAATATGGTTTTAAAAGAAAAAATAAAAAATATAAACTCCCCCCTTTATAATAATTACCAACACTTTCTAAAACATTTTGTTAAAAAATAATTCCATAAGAAAAATAGCTATGATTGTAAGCAAATCCTCTTTTCTTAAAGGATTTGCCCCTATAATTATTGAGATGGCAAAAAGAAATATGTTTCCTTTACTTCTTTGCGGCCCTAATCCCGAAACCTCATTTGCTAAAAGTCCTTCTCAAAAACCAATTAAAGAAAACATAAATTTCCCCGGCGTAGAAAAAGTTGAATTTGCCTATTTTATTGATTTTAAACAAGCAGAAAAAATCATAAAAGATCATAACATAACCGACATCCTCACTATTCATTTTGATAAAGAATTTTCCGTTTTTTTTAAAAGAATAAAAAAGAATAAAGTCAAAACTCACTATCTTCAATTTTACGGCGACTTTCTCTATTTTCAGCCGGAGCTTATAAATCCCATAGATAATTTTATGCTTTACAGTAAAGCTATGGTCGAATCTTATATAGAAACATATAATTTAAAAGATAATTTTTATCTTAAAAAAATAAAAATTGTGGGAAATCCAAATATTGACCTCGCTCAAAAAATGAATAAGTGGGAAATAAGAAAAAAATACAATCTTCCTGAAAACAAAAAAATTATTTTATTTTTTTCTACCATCTTAGAACTTGATTTTCGCCGAAAAAATATTTTCGGTTCCGATAATCGCTTCAAATCTCTCCTTAAAATTCTTTATCAGAAACATTTTAATCAATTAAAAAATATTTTTAAAGTAAATTATTTTGATATTATAAAAGTTTTTAGACGCTGGGCCAATTCCAATAAAGCTTTTTTTATAGTCAAAACCAAACTCAAACATAAAGATCCTAAATATCTTATAAAGTCTGCTGATAAATTTTTTCAAGAACCTCTTAATTGGTACCCCTCTCTTTCTCTTGAATTAATAGCCGCTTCTGATTTTGTAGTTAGTATGAGCTTCAGCTCCACCATTGAATCAGTAGCCGCTTCTATCCCCTGTCTTCAGATTCTCGATGAGACCCAGCTCAATAATCAAACCACAAAAAAAATAAATGAGCGAATAATTAAAAATTTGAATGACTTTTCCATTTTTCTCAATTATCAAAACATCAGCTCTTTCCCTGAAAAATTTCCATCTTTTTCTTCCTTGCCTCGCCAAATAAAAACAGACGAAAAAAATAATCTCTCTTATCTTATTGGCTCACAAGATGGTCTTTCTTCAAAAAGAGTGCTTGATTGTATACTCAACACTTAGAAATAAGGCTTCTTTAAAATAGGTAATAAATATAATGAATCTCTATCTAAAAACTAAAATCTATTACTTTTGCAAGGCCTACCTCTACATCAAGCCATATAAAAAACTCGGCTTCTTTATTATTATTTTTAGCATCGCCAGTTCCATCTTTGACGGCATCGGTATCAGCGCTATTATCCCCTTCTTCCAAAATCTCATCAACTCCAATAATCAAGAAACAGTTTTCCCCATTCTCACATCCATACAAAACATCTTCCTCCAAGGTTCCCAAGAAAACATCCTTATAAAACTTCTCGTCTTTGCTCTTATTATGATTATTTTCAAAAGCATCTTCAACTACTTTCGTGTTATCACTATTCAAAAAATCAGTAATCTTATCAGACGTGACCTGCAAAACAATATTTTTTCCGCTATTGCTGATTCCAGTCTTGCTTTTCATGCCTCCGTAAGATCGGGGGACTTCGTTAGCGCTACCTCCATCTACACCAACAACATTGTTAATTTTATTTTCATCATCTTCAATTTAATCCTGCGCGCTAGTCGCATTCTAATCTACGGATTCGTTCTTCTTCTTATTTCCTGGAAAATCACCCTTATTACTCTAGCCTTTGAGATTATCTCCTTTCCCTTCATTAGAAGTATGTTTATTAAAATCAAAAATATTAGCCTCGAAATCACTCGCGAATTAGCAAATCTTTACTCTCGCATGATAGAAATCATTAGCAACGTTCCCCTTATAAAAATATCCGGAACTGAACACTACGAAAAAGAGCGATTTAGAAAAATTACTACCAACCTAGCTATCCTTGAATATCAACAAACCAAGTTTCAAAGTTTAGTACCCATGTTGACCGAAACTCTAGTTATGCTAGCAATTATTATCTCTTTCCTTATCAGCGTTAAAACATTTAAAATTAATGTTCTCACTTACTTGCCTTTCATTGTTGCCTATCTTTATGTCTTTCTTCGCGTTTTTAATGAAATAAACGCCTTCCTAGAATCAATTTCTGGTATGTTTCAGAACGTAGAGCCATTTAAAGCCTATGAAACAAAATTAAATGAGGCTAAAAAAAGCAAGATAAAAAACGGGTCCGTCAAATTCCGTTCTCTTCTCCACGAAATAAAGTTCCAGAATGTTTCCTTCAGTTACGAAAATGAAAAAACAACGCTTCATCACCTCAACTTCTCTATTCCTAAAGGATCGTTTACGGCTATTATCGGTCAGACCGGCAGTGGTAAAACAACTATTGCCAAGCTCTTATCTGGACTATTTTACCCTCAAGAAGGAGAAATTATTATTGATGAAACTAACCTAAAAGATCTCGACCTAAAAAACTGGTTAGAAAAAATTGGTTTTATTTCTCAAGACGTCATGATTTTTAATGACTCTATAAAAAATAACCTAATCTATGGATATTTTAATGCTACTCAAAAAAACATTGATAGCGCCGCCAAAATTGCTGACATTTACAACTTTATTAAAAACCTCCCTAATGGTTACGATACCAATATCGGAGAAAGAGGGAGTAAACTCTCTGGTGGCCAAAAACAACGTCTCGCCATTGCTCGTGCCGTTATAAAAAATCCTGAAATCCTTATTTTGGATGAAGCCACTAGTTCCCTTGACTCAAAAACAGAAAAAACTATTCAAAGCGCTTTAGAAAAAGTTTCTGCCGGCCGCACCGTCATTGCTATCGCTCACCGCCTCTCCACTATTATAAAAGCTGATAATATTATTGTTCTTGAAAAAGGCCAAATTGTAGAACAAGGCACCCCCACCAATCTTCTTTGCCAAAACGGATATTATAAAAAGTATTATGACCTCCAATTTAAAAATTAATATTTTTTTTCCATTTAAAGATAGCGCTTGGGGAGGCGGCAATCAGTTTCTTAAAGCTCTCCGAAAAGAATTTAAATTCTTGAACATATATGAGGATATCGCTAACAAAGCAGATGTAATTTTATTTAACAGTCATCAAAATCTTAAATCATTAGTAAAACTAAAAAAAGAATTTCCAAGCAAAATTTTCATCCACCGAATAGACGGACCTTTATATCAAATAAGAAATACGGATAAAAAAACCGACAAGCTTATTTATATTATAAATAATATCATTGCCGACGGCACTATATTCCAATCCCATTGGAGTAAACACGAAAACATTAAATCAGGTATAAAACTTTCCTCATATCAAAAAACTATTATCAATGCTCCAGATCCAGATCTATTTAATACTCAAGAAAAAAAACCTTTTAATAAAGAAAATAAAATAAAACTAATAGCCACCAGCTGGTCAGCTAATCCTAATAAAGGATTTTATTTTTATCAATATCTAGATGAAAATTTAGACTTCTTCAAATATGATATGACGTTTATCGGCAACTCTCCTTTAATCTTTAAAAACATAAATAAAATAGAACCACTCTCCAGTCATAATCTCTCTGTAAAATTAAAAGAATATGACATATTTATAACCGCCTCTAAAAACGACCCTTGTTCCAATAGCTTAATAGAAGCTCTTCATTGTGGACTACCAGCTGTAGCCCTAAATAGTGGCGGCCATCCTGAAATAATAAAAAAAGGTGGGGTATTATTTAATAACAAGAAAGATCTAATAGAAAAAATCAATAAGATTGCATCAAATTACACTAAATACCAAAAAAATATAAAAGTCTCCTCCCTTCATAATACAGCTAAAAAATACTACAATTTCTGCCATTACATATTTATTCAACATCAAAACAATAAATACACTCCAAAAAGAATTAATTTTTTTCAAAAACTATTATTGCTAGGTAAATTATAAAATAAAACTCTTAAATTACTCACTAAATGAGTTACCCGAAACCAAAAATTTCCGTCTTAATGTCTGTTTATAATGGAAAAAAATATCTGAAAGAAGCCATAGACAGTATTCTAAACCAAACTTTTCGCGATTTTGAATTTATTATAATAAATGACGGCTCCACCGACACCACCGCCGACATTCTCAGCTCCTATTCTGACCCTCGCCTAAAAATTATCACCAATCCCGTTAACCTCGATCTCACTAAATCCCTAAATATCGGTCTAAATCTGGCCAAGGGCGAATTTATAGCTCGCCAAGATGCCGATGACCTCTCCCTCCCTAATCGCCTTGAAAAACAGCTCTCTTTTATGGAAAAAAATAAAGACATTTCTCTTATTGGCAGTTGGGCAAAAATAATAGACAATAAAGGACAATTTGTTAAAAATAATTACTCTCCATCTGATAGCGATTTCCTAAAATTTCAAATAAACTTTATTAAAAACCCTCTTATCCATTCCTCTATCTTCTTTAAAAGAGATATTCTAAAAGAAGTTAAGCAATACGACAAAAACTTTATCTATGCTCAAGATTTCAGTTTCTATTCTAAAATAATCAGAAAATATAAAATATCCGTTGTTCCTCAAATACTAATTAAATATCGCGACCACGCCGAAACTATAAGCCGCACCACAAACAAACTGGAAATACAAAGAGAAAATGCAAAAAAAATAATCTTTGAAAATATGAATTTTTACTGCTATTTAGACTGGGAAAATTTTTCTCTTTTATATAAAGCTCTTAACCGCCAAAAAATCGGCCTAATTGCTCTTGTTAAATCCATAATATTATGGAAAAAGATATTCCAATCCTATCTTTTAAAAGAAAATCTTAATCTGGTTCAAATAAATAAAATCACTCCTTTGTATCGTGAAAAAAAACAAGGCATAATTAGCCAATTCATTAAAAATTATTTTTCTTTTATCTATAGTCTGCTTAAACTTTTTTACCGTACCAAATCATCAGTTTCTCAATCTGATTGTCTAAACTGAACTTTTCTAACACTCTCCTAAAACCAATCTCTCCCATTTCTTTTGCCTTTTCTTGATTTTCTAATAACTCCATAATTTTTTCAGCAATATCGCTAACTTTATTAGGATTTATAATAAATCCTGTTTCTCCATTTTCCACTACTTCTTTACTTCCTCCAAAACAAGTAGCTACCACTGGTTTGCGGCAAGCCATTGCCTCTAAATTAATAGTTGGAAACGGATCTAAATATAACGAAGGAACACAAACTATATCACTACTCCAATAAGCCGCTTTAAGATCCTGACCAGAAATCCATCCCGTAAAGATAACTTTATTCGTTAAACTTTTTTGTTCTAATAATTTTTCCATTTGCTCTAAAGCCAATTCTTTTTTCCCAATAATTAGAAGAATTAATTCTGGATTTTTTTTCACCATCTCTTCTGCTGCTAAAATAATTTTTTTTAATCCTTTTCCCTCACTCAATCTTCCACCAAATAAAATTATCTTTTTATCTTCTAAATTAAACTTTCTTTTAAAATTAATAACTGAATTCTTATCTATCTCCCAATTTTTTACTTCAATACCGTTGTAAATAACCTCCGCCCCCACAATACCATTATTTTTTAATGCGTCCCTCAATGCTCCGCTCACTGCAAAAATTTTATCAGCATATTTTAAATATCTTCTGATTAAAAAATTTCTAAAAGGATTGAATCTCTTTTTTGCCATCTTTAAATTATCCCAAAAACTTACTTTACAATCAGGTCTTCCTTCCACTGCTGTCTCTAAGTACCTCTTCGTTCTAAGCTTTCCATAAGAAAAACTCATTACATCATGCATAGTGATGAAAACTTTTGCTTTACTTTTTTTGGCTATTTTTAAAGCTCCATAAGAAATTCCAATATGAATATTATGCGCATGAACAATGTCCGGTTTAAACTCTGTAATAATTTCCTTAAGTTTTTTTAAAACCGGATAATTATAAATACTTACGTACGCTCTCCATCTTTCATTATAATCGCTAAAAACCTTCACAATTTTTAATCCATCATAAACGCTTTTACCCTCTTCGTTTTTCTCTTTTGTAGTTGTAAAAACTAAGATATCTTCTCCCTTTTTAAAAAGTCCTTTAGCTATATTACAAGCTATCACTCCCGCCCCCCCCTCATGAGCCGGAGGAAAGTCA
>MHLG01000021.1:0-1374 GCA_001821375.1 Candidatus Liptonbacteria bacterium RIFOXYD1_FULL_36_11
AAAAAAGTAAGTAATATTTCAAGTATTACTCTTGGAATAAAAGTTGGAAGAGATGCTAAAGAAAAAACAAACGAATTTTTAATCAAAGCTATTAAAAAGAAAAAAACTGTTCCTATAAACAAACTTAAAAACCCCATTGAATAAATACTGTCTTTTTTCTTTTTTACCTCTATTTTTCCTATTGAAACGCCTATTTCAGAAAAAGTGGAAGCTATTAGGATTAAAAACAAACCAACCATAATCTTATTTTACTTTATTTTTTAAAAATTTTATAATTACTCCACTAACTTATTTTCTTATGTTCAAAAAGCTTACTTTAAAAAACGGCTTGCGTCTTATACTTATTCCTAAAAAAGACGCCTTTACTGCCACTACTTTGATTCTGGTTGAAGCCGGTTCCAAATACGAAACAAAAGAAATAAACGGCATCTCGCATTTTTTGGAGCATATGTGTTTTAAGGGAACAAAAAAACGTCCTAAAGCTCTAGACATTTCAAGCGAACTTGACTCTATCGGCGCCGAATACAACGCCTTTACCGGACAGGAATATACCGGCTACTTTGCAAAAGTTGAAAGTAGCCGTATCCTTACCGCCCTGGATGTCGTTTCCGATATTTATGTTAATCCTGTCTTTAATCAGGATGAAATAAACAAGGAAAGGGGAGTAATAATTGAGGAAATAAATATGTATGAAGACTTACCTCCACGGCGCGTACAAGAACTTTTTATGACTCTTCTTTATGGCGACCAGCCTTCCGGCTGGGATGTCGCCGGCCGCAAAGAAATTATTGAAAAAATAAATCAGGATGATTTTTTAAGCTACCGCAGTAAACACTATGTTGCCGAAGCGACGATTGTCGTTATTGCCGGTAACTTTAATGAAGATGAGCTCGTTTTAAATATCAGAGAAAAGTTTAAAGGCATAGAAGAAGGGGTAAAAAGTAAGAAAATAAAAACAGTTGAGTTACAAGACAAGCCGGAAGTTTTTATTAAAAACAAAGAATCCGATCAAACTCATCTTGTTCTTGGAGTAAGAGCTTTCTCTCTCTTTGATGAAAAAAAACACGCTTTAAGTGTCCTTTCTGATATTCTAGGAGGCGGCATGAGTTCGCGGCTTTTTCAAAAAGTCAGGGAAGAACTTGGCGCCGCTTATTATGTCCGTTCTGAAGCTGACCTTTACACTGACCATGGTATTCTTTCTGCTTCTGCTGGCGTTGACCACCGTAAAATAGAAAAAGTGATCTCGGCTATTGTTGCGGAGTTTGAAAAATTAACAAAAGAAAAAGTAACCTCTGCAGAGCTTGAAAGAGCAAAAGAGCACATTATCGGCAACTTGATGATATCTCTTGAAACTTCTGATGAGCTGGCATCTTT
>MHLG01000021.1:1491-5618 GCA_001821375.1 Candidatus Liptonbacteria bacterium RIFOXYD1_FULL_36_11
TAAAAAATTAAATTTAGCTGTTATTGGACCATTTAAGGAAGAGCACAGAGAAAAATTAATCTCTTTATTAGATATAAAATAAACAAAAATTTTAAAAAATAAATAAAAAGATTACTCTGGATAATAGATGAATAATCTAAAAATTGAAATAAGCTGGGGAACTCTTTGGAGAATAGTTGCGGTTTTATCCGTTGTCGTTGCGGCTTTTTTAGTGCGTAATGTTCTAATCAACCTTTTCTTAGCTTTTATCATTTCTTCTGGTATTAATCCTTTTATTGATTATCTTGAAAAAAAAGGACTGCCACGCATTCTCGGCACTCTTTTCACCTATCTTTTTTCTCTTATTATGATCGGGCTTATTATTTATGCCGTTCTTCCAATTGCTTTAATGGAAATGGATAATCTTCTTTCCGGAATTGTTGAATTCACCGGCAATATCTTTAATTTTTCTTCCACTCAAGATTTTATAAAAAACTTTAATTCTACTTTTAATGAGATAAGTAAAAAGATTTTTTCTAGCGATCTATCTTTAGTTAATCTTGCTACTAGTGTTTTTGGCGGAATTTCTTTTGTTATTACTGTTATTATCGTTTCTTTTTACTTATCTATCAGCCGTGAAGGACCGGAATGGTTTCTCCGCGCTATCTTGCCGGAAAATTATGAAGACAGAATAATGACTATTTTTCACCGTTCCAGAAAAAGAATTGGTCACTGGCTTCAAGGACAAATTATTCTTAGCTTTGTAGTCGGTTTCGTGGCTTTTATCGGTCTTTGGCTTCTTGGGGTGGAACATTCTTTTGTTCTTGGCCTCACTACCGCTGTTTTAGAAATAATTCCTTTTGTCGGTCCAGTTTTTGCCGGTAGTATCGCCGTTCTTATTGCTCTTCATAATTCCTTTTTGCTTGCCCTTTACACAGTCGCCCTTTTTGTTATCGTCCAGCAAATTGAAGGACATATTATTATTCCTCTCGTGATGAATAGAACTGTTGGCTTGCATCCGGTTGTTGTTCTTGCGGCGTTAATGATCGGCTTCCAGTTATGGGGCCTAATCGGTATAGTCTTATCCGTTCCGGTGGCGGTTATTTTGCAAGAATTTTTGGATGATTGGGTTTCTATTAAAGATTCCCGCCGCGCTGCTAAAAACTCTCTTCCGTAAAACTCCCACAGTCAATTCCGAAATCTCCTCTGCTAATACTATTTTTCTTATTTTCTAAAGCGCGACTCTCCGTCTAGTCGGGTTTTTTATCTTGGCAAAACTCATCTTTAGAGCTATTATATTTTTTATGGAAAGAAAAACAGTTTTTATTTCAACCGCTATCCCTTACGTCAACGCCAAGCCTCATATTGGTTTTGCACTAGAGCTTGTGGAAGCGGATGTCTTTGCAAGATTTAAAAGAGTAAATAATAATGATGTGTTTTTACTGACGGGAACAGATGAAAACAGCTTAAAAAATGTCCAGACAGCGGAAGAATTAAATATCCCCACTGCGGAATTTGTGGAAAAAAACGCCAAGTTTTTCCAAAAATTAGCAGTGGATTTAAATATATCAAACGACGGTTTTATAAGAACTTCAATAGAAGAAAAGCATAAAAAAGGAGCGGAAAAATTATGGAGCTCCTGCCGCCCGGAAGATATTTATAAAAAACAATATAAAGGATTTTACTGCGTCGGCTGTGAAGAGTTTAAAACCGCTAAAGACTTGGAAAATGGAAAATGCCCAGAACATCCAAATAGAGAAGTGGAAATAGTGGAAGAAGAAAATTATTTTTTTAAACTTTCCAATTACCAGAATAAATTAAAAGAAATAATAGAAACAGGAAAAATGGAGATAATTCCTGAAACAAGAAAAAATGAAATGCTTTCCTTTATAAATTCAGGTTTGGAAGATTTTAGCATTTCAAGAAGCAATGAAAGAGCAAAAAAATGGGGCATAAAAGTTCCGCAAGACGAAGAGCAGACAATTTACGTTTGGTTTGATGCCCTTTCTAATTATATTACCGCTTTAGATTATACTTCCGCTGGTGAAAAATTTAAAAAGTATTGGGAAGAGGGAAGTGAAATAATCCATGTTATCGGTAAAGGAATAAACCGGTTTCACACAATTTACTGGCCAGCTATGCTTTTGTCTGCTGGTGTGCGCATCCCGACAAAAATATTTATCCATGGCTATATAACATCAGCAGGGCAAAAGATGTCAAAATCCTTAGGTAATGTCGTGGATCCGTTTGAACTTATAGAAAAATACGGCGCCGATGCTTTGCGTTATTATTTATTGCGGGAAATTCCGGCTTATGATGATGGAGATTTTTCACCGGATAAATTCAAATCTAAATATAACGGCGACTTAGCCAACGGCCTTGGTAATTTTGCTTCGCGCGTGCTAAAGCTCGCCTCTTCGGAAAAAATAAGCGGTCTTGAAGTCACAGAGGAAATACAAAAAGAAGTTGATAAAACGGAAGAGATAGTAAATAAAAAAATGGAAGAATTTAAATTTAACGAAGCGCTTGCCGCAATTTTTAGTCTTATTAGTTTTGGTGACAAGCTTGTAAATGAAAAAAAGCCTTGGGAGAAAAAAGACGATTATAAAGAAGCGATTAAAAATTCTCTTTTTATCTTAAAGCGAGTTGCTGATTTTATTTCTCCTTTTTTACCGGATACTTCAGAAAAAATACAAACTCACATTTCCCAAAATGCCGCTTTTGAAAATCCTTTATTTCCTCGCGTATGAATCTTCAGCTTATAGACTGCCACGCCCATATCAACTCGGAATTTTATAATGACACTTGGAAAGATGTCTTAAACGAAGCCCTTACTTCCGGAATTTGGGTAATAAACGCCGGCACAAACAGCAAAGATTCAGAAGAAAATATAATTATTGCTAATCAATTTAAAGAAGGAGTTTATGCTTCCATCGGCATTCACCCGACCGAAGAAGAAAAATTTGATTTTAGTCTTTTTGAAAAACTAGCGGAGGATAAAAAAGTTGTTGCAGTTGGCGAATGTGGTCTTGATTATGCCATTTTTGCTCGCAAACACAATGAAACAGAAAAAATAGAAGAAGCTAAAAACCGGCAAAAAAACCTTTTTTTAAACCATATAAAACTGGCAAAAAAAGTAAAAAAACCTTTAATGCTTCATATTAGGGAAGAAGAAGCTTATAACGATGCGATAGAAATTTTGGAAAAAGAAAATTTTTCCGATTCTGTTATTTTTCATTTCTATTCCGGCAATCTAAAACAAACGGAAAAAATCTTAAACAAATTTAACGCTTTTTTCACTTTTGGCGGCGTCATTACTTTTACTTCGGATTATAATAAGCAGATAAACATGATTCCTCTTGAAAAAATTCTTCTTGAAACCGATTCTCCTTTTGTTACTCCAGTGCCTTATCGCGGACAAAAAAATAAACCGGTTTATATTTTAGAAACAGCAAAAAAAATAGCGGAAATAAGAAACGTAAGTTTAGAAGAAATATCCGAAGCCACAACTAAAAACGCTAAAAAAGTTTTTAACTTAAACTAATTTTCTTGTTTTTCCACAATTAGACGCTTGATTTTTATTTTATTTTTTATTACACTACTTTTAGGTCTTTTTTGTGTTCTTTTTCTCGTCCCGGTCCGCTGTATAACGGCGGAATCTTTTACATGTTTGAGAGTTTCTATAGGGAGAAAAGCTATGTTAAGACACAATCCTTTTTCTGCCGTACAGTTTTAAATAAAACTGTACGATGCGAGTTGTCTAAGCCCCGCATTTGTAGAGCGGATTCGGATTGAACCTATAAAACAAACAAGCAATAGGAGAAAAAGCTATGCTTGCCACGACCTCCCAACAGATGACTATCAAAATGGCGATCTAAAAAAATCGTCGCTCAACTTTCCTTCCCGCAAAGCCCCACTACTAAAAGAAGTGGGAAACAGGCCCTTTGCAGTAAACTGCATTGGGCCTTTTAATTTTTGAATTTTTTCTTTTTTGCGTTATCATAAACAGAACTGTCACCGAATACGTTTTTATAGCTAAATTTTATAGATTATAACAGATCAGCGTAGTCGGAATTCAATCCCGTTTTCAACTTTTAAACTTTACAATGTAACTTTTACCCTGTTAAATAAAAAATCTTCAGATTTTT
>MHLG01000022.1 GCA_001821375.1 Candidatus Liptonbacteria bacterium RIFOXYD1_FULL_36_11
ATAATAGGAGTTGGCGTTGGCGGAACCGGAGTAAAAGTTGGTGTCGGTGTAGATGTAGCAGTTGGCGTTAGTGTTACTGTTGGCGTATTTGTCGGCACTGTTGTTGGCGTCATCGTCGGTGTCGGAGTTTTTGTCGGAGGGACCGGAGTCGGTGTAGCTAGTTCCGTATAAAATATCGGAACAATGCTTAATCTTCCCCCAGTTTCCGGCACATCAAGAATAATTCTCTCAATGTCCTCCGGGTAAAATTCCACCCGGAATCCGAAAGAGTCTGATTCCACATGAAAATCACGCGGATCAGTCCACTCTTCACCACTAAAAGCGGTGGAAAGAGGAATTTCTCTCATCTTTCGCATTCCCTTCATTATACCAAGCTTTTGCTCTTTGGAATATACACCCTCGTCGGTGAGCACGCCAAGATAAACCTCGTCCTGCTTTCCCGACATAAAATCAAGATAGTCTGATGTTTTTTCAACCCTGAAATGATAAGGTTGGAGCGGAATCGGAAAGTCTTTCCCAAAATCAATCTGGAAAAAGGCTCTCTTTTTCACTGATGTGGAAGGAAGAGCTGCTGGGAATCTTAAATCTCCCGCAAGCTTTTTCACCGGAAAACTATACCCATCCGTTTCCGCCACCGTAACCGGAAGTTCGGGATAAATCTCAAGCCACGGGTAGTAAAATGCATACCCGTAAGATATCCGCGACTTTATTTTCGCGATATCTTCGGCGTCTAGCACGTTAAAAGTCTCGTGAAAAGTTACAAACTTCTCCACCGGACCTTTTGTCTTGGTATCTAGTTCTGGAGAAAACTCATTATAACCCCTTTCCATATTATAGGGATTATATTTCAGAGTCTCCCTCGCCAGTTTGTCAGTTACTACCGCTTCCACTTTTTTGGAAGATATCGGAATATCCTGCCAAGAAAGAGAAGTTTTACCGGAAAGAAAAGCTACCGCTGCCCCGTCAATCATCCAAAATACCTCATATCCTGAAGCTGACGGAATCAAACTAATTGCTTGCCCGTTTATAACAGCAGGACGAAGAACTACGTCGGAACGTGTCGGCTTTGTCACCGCGAGCGTCCTTGTAATCCAAGCTCCCCTGCAAACCGGACAGAATCCGTGCCAACCATTAGCTCCCGCTCCACTCATCAAACAGGCACCATTATTAGGAATATAGATAACATTTAACCCGCTAAAAGCACCTAAATCTCTTTTATATCTTTCATCTGCCATAAAATATACTTCTCCAAAAGCGTCAAAAGGAATATTTGTTGTTGGCAAAGGAACACTATCACCTATTAGCACTCCCCAAGGCAAAACGTTTTTTGTGAACGTCGGACCGGTTTCACTTTTCCAAACTAAGTCCTTTTTTGCGAAAACGTTTATTTCTTGAAGAACACCATTTTCAGCATACTCTGAAGATTTCTTTACAAGACTATCTTCAGAAAAACTACTCCAATACTCCTCCCACAAGTTACAGACTAAATGCCCAAGCTCGTGGGAAAGACCATCAGAATAATCATTAACTGGAAGAAAACAAATTCCTCCAGCCACATTAGCGCGTCCATAGGAAGAATTTGCTACATAAGAGAGAAAATCTCTCTCTTTAAGCCATTTCCGTGCCAGTTTTGATTCCGTGAACGGATTAGCGGATGTGTGAAATGCGAATCCAATTCCGTCTTCAAATCCGCTCAGCGCCGTGTCCCGATAAATCCCTTTATCAGGCTCGTCCACTCCCTCCTCTTTTGAGGGAAGATAGATAGCGATGGAGTTCCATCGCTCCGGATAGGGAATATCCCCGTCCGACTTGCTGAAAAAGTAATCGCTTTCATTTTTGCAGAAAGCAAAAAACTTTTCCTTTTGATCCGTAACGATGTAAATCTCACCCGTTGGGTTTTTGTCAGCGCCAACATCCCAAAAATTATTCTTGACAACGTATGATTCACAAATTTCCCCGTCTCTCAATAACACTGCGGAATATTGCGCGAAGTAAAAAGGGTTTCCACTGTTTTGTAAAAGGAAAGATTTTTTAAAAGTAACAACAAATTCGCTTTTCCACTCGCCTCCTTTTTCTAACAAAACTTCGGTAGGTGAAGGACAAGTAATATTTTCCTCATCATCCACAACTCCCGAAATACTCTCTGTCGTTCCAATTAAAAGAAAATTGGAATAAGTATACTTTGAATACCCCTCTCCGTTCCATTTCTCCGGAAAGTATCCTCCATCGGTTCTAACAGCTACCTGGTAGCAGCCATTAGAAAAAGGTTTGCTTACAAACCCGTCTCCAACGAATATAATATTCATTGCCCGTTCTCCGAACGGTTCCTCTCCCAAAACTTTTCCCTCGTCATAGGCGCTGGTTTTTAGAACCCGCGCCTCAATGCGATAATCATCAACGCTCGGAGTTGTCTGCCCATAAGCAGAACCGCTCCCTGTGATGATTAGTACTGCCATTAGTATCGCAAAAACCAAAAAAGCAACTAGAGTAGTTTTCTTCATTATCTTTCTCCTCTATTTTAGCAGTTAGAATTCCTGTCTCCGTCCCTCTTTTTTCAAGCTTTAGCCCGAACCTGAAAATAAAAATTCAGCTTTTTCTGCTTTTTTGCCCTCATATTATATTTTGAGGTTCTGCTTATATCATAACACATCTTAAAAACTTCCGCAACTCCTTTTTTTCTGACTGAATCATTTAAATACACTGTTTACCTCAACTACTCTTCTATTTTATAATTAAATATTTTATCAACAAAAATAGGATTTTCCATTAGGCTTATATCAAGTATATCCTTTTTTGTAAGCCACAAAAATTCTAGACCTTCAGGAGAAATAAAATGCGGCATTTTTTTAAAGTCGTAAATATGATAAATCATAACACTATGCCTCCTCTTAAAATTTATGCAATTTTTTTTGCGGGAAATATAAATGTGAATGATGAGTTTTTTTATCCACACTTCAATGAAAGGGGAAAGTGGTATAATGAAAAAGATGCTAAAGAAAAAAAAGATGACTTTGGAAAAATTAGCTGTTTTGACGCAAAACGGTTTTTTGGAGATGAATAAAAGTTTAGGCGGAGAGATAGCCGGTTTGCGGTCGGAGTTTGTAGATTTTAAACAAGAGATGACTGAATTTAAACAGGAAATGATTGGGTTTAAACAGGAAATGACGGAGTTTAAACAAGAAACGGCCGGGCATTTTAACCATATTTATGGGAAGCTGGAAGATTTGGAAAGAGAAAACGAGTCTGGCTTTGCGCAGTATAAAAGGCAGGAAAAAACTTTAACAAATCACGAAACAAGAGTTGTAAAATTAGAAAAAGCGGCCGGATAGCAGCCCCGTTAAATAAATTTTCTTTCAGAAAATTAAAAAATTAAAATTTTTTATTTAACAGGGTAAATCCTATTAAATAAATTATTCTTTATTAAATTAAAAAATTAATTTTTAAAAATGTTAAAAATAAGGTTATGAAACCCTGTTAAATAATTTTAAGTTTAGTTGTTTTAATGTATTATGTTTATGTGTTGCTTAGTAAAAAGGATAAAAAGTTTTACACTGGCTACACAAAAAATTTAAAATTAAGATTTGAGCAACATAGTAAAGGTTTAGTTCCGTCAACTAAATCTAGAAGACCGTTATTATTAATATATTATGAAGCATGTTTGAGTCAAAAAGATTCTTTGCGTCGGGAAAAATATTTAAAAACGTATTTTGGAAAAATGTTTATAAAAAATCGGCTCAAATCTTATTTAACAGGGTGGTTTTTTTTGTAGCGGTGGCGATGGTGGCTGGTTTGGTAGGCGTGACTAAAGTGGAGGCGGCGGCGAGGCCAACTTTAGGCGGAGCTTTAGCTTGTAATTTAAGCATAGAAAATTCCGTTAGCGGCGGGTTTAACCTTATTGTAAACCAAACTGGGGGAGAAATGATGCATAGTCCGTTTGGAAGGATGTATTTAAATGATCAACTTGTTAATCCTGCCGCTCTTGGCGCTTGGCCAAATTTTAAATTTCATTTTCCGGAGATGAAAAATGGAGATAGGTTTAAGTATAAGATGAGCGATATTTCTGGAGATGAGGTTTTTTGTAGTCCTGTAACTGCTGCTATTCCGGTAGCTTCTTGTAAAGTAAAAGATTCTAAAGGAAATGACACAGATTATACCAAGGATAGCTTTTATGTTAATAAGCCAGTTATTTTTGAAGTGAGCGCTAGCGGAGGGAGTAAAAACTTCTCTTATTCTTGGAAAAAAGACAGTGAGACGGCTTATAATTCTGAAAGCAACTTTTCCAATCTTTCTTCTAATGTTATCACTTCTTTTATTATTACTTCTTTTAATACTTCTGGCTTACATCGTGTTTATATAAAAGTTAAGGATAAGAATAGTTTGTTAAGCAGTTTTACGGATTGTTATGCGAGAGTGAAAGAGATAGAGTCGCCAGTTTTGGTAAGTCCGCCGGATGCCACGTTTTTTGGGAAAACATACGCGACTAAATGGAACGGAGTAAGTTTTGATAAATTTGGGTATGAGTTTGTAGCTAAGGCGCCGGCGGGAGCAGGGGATAGTCCAGTTGTTTTTGTAATTGATAACGGAGTGAGGTATATAACGGGAACTTTAGGCGCAGATGAAAATTACCATCTAAGCTTAAATAGCTTACAAGATTTAAAAGAAGGAGTTCATGCTTGGGCGGCGCAGGTACCAAACGCGCTGTCGGGAACGAGGTCTTTTTATATTGATAAGACAGCTCCAACTTGTTCTTTAATAGCAGGTAGTGTTATGGGAACTGCGGCGCGATACGATACTTATTTAGATGTTTATATGTCCGATAATAGCGTAGGGGTAAATGGAGGGTTAAGTAAGCTGTATTTAAAAGAGGTAAACGTAAGTGAGAGAGAAATTTTTTTTACATTTGCAAATTGGACTAAGGATTTTAAAATCAGCGAGTTTAATCCTTTAAAAATTTATGCCACTGGAGTGAAGGAAGGCAACCAGTATAAATTAACAGTGAAGGATGTTCTTGAAAATGAAACTTCGTGCAAGTCGGAAGTTATTAAGATTCCACCGCCGGATTGTGTGACTAATCCGAACGCGCCGAAATGTCCTCCGCCAGCGCCGGTGATAAATAGTGTAGTGGCGGTGTTTCCGAAGTCGCCGAGTGTGAGTTTACCTAAGACAAGCGATGGCAGGTGGGCGGCGCCGGCATGGATGAAAGTGAGAGTAAAAACAACGGTAACAGGAGCGGATTCTTGCATTATTGGGGGTGTGAGCGCTACGGAAGAAAGTGGTAATGGAGTTTTTTATGCGGATGTTTCAATGCCAATAGTGGCGCCGATAGTAATTAAGACTATTTGTAATAATACCGGCGGGAGCGCGACTAAAGATGCGCTTATGTCTTTGGTGGG
>MHLG01000023.1:0-4843 GCA_001821375.1 Candidatus Liptonbacteria bacterium RIFOXYD1_FULL_36_11
ACTGACACCATCATTAAAAGAACTAAAGCTAAAAACACCGCCTCAAAAAAAACTCCTTCTCTAAATTTTTTCTTTATAATTTTTAATAAATAAATTAAAGCCGTCCCAAAAATTAAAACGTAAGACGCTACAGAAAATAAAACCGTAAACAGCTGCTCAAAATTATTAAAGTAATGAAACCAAAAGCCTCCCGTCTTTGTCAGCGACCAAAAAATTATTCCCTTTTCAATCCAAACCGTTAAAAGAGAAAAAGGATTATCCTTAGTAAAATTTAAAAACCACTTTATTGAATTTTCATAAAACCCGATCGGCGTCGGATCTTTCTCTTCTATTTTTTTATATAAATCAAAATCACTTCTATATTCCCCGTAATTACCCGGATAATTTCCCGATAATAAATCCACTCCACCTGCCGTTGTATGAGTCAAAAGAATTTTTCCGTAAACATTATAATTTCTCAAAACCCAAGGAACTTGCATTACTGAAAAAATAGCTAAAACCAAAATTAAACTTCTATAATATTTTTTTAGTATAAACGCCGTTAAAAAAGCAAACAGAATAACCAAAGCTACCGGCCGAACTAAATATAACAAACCAAGTGTAACTCCTAAAATAATTTCTTTCCACCATTTTTTATTTTCTAAACTCCAGTAAAAAAAGAATAGAGAAACAACCGATAAAAAAATAAAAAGCGACTCCGAAAGAAGCATCGCGTTTAACTGAATAACATCAATAAAAAAAGCGGCCGGAATAAAAACACAATAAAACGCTCTCCATTTAAAATTCTCTCCTCCGCCAAACAAACTTACTATCAAAACCGCTAAAAAAACCAAAGAAAAAACAAACATCAGCGATTGCAACGCCCAAACTACCCAATATTTATATCCAAAAACAGAATAAATTCCTGCTAAAAAAAACTCATACCCCGGACCGACTTTTACTATCGCGTCATCCTTTTCAAGTAAACTCCCAATACTTAATCTGTATTCCCCGACATCAATTATGTTTTTTGCTATCTCATTGTAAGCCCTCGCATCTACCGACGACTTTATTTGATGGACTAGAGAATATCCAAAGCTAACTAAAAAAACTAAAGATAAAAACAGCCAAAAATGCCTTGCTGAAAATAGAATTTCCGCCGACTTTTTTATACTCATCACTTCCTTATAAAAATATTAAATTTTATTATCTGCCAAACAGCCGCTAAACCGTCTTTCCACCCAATATGCTTTCCCTCTCCATAACTTCTTCCTCTATACAAAACCGGCACCTCCTTCACTCTAAACTTCTTTATTCTCGCCGTTATTTCCGGTTCTATTCCAAATCTTTCCGAAATCAACTCATTTTTTATTTTATCAACTACTTTCTTTGTCATCGCCTTATAGCATGTTTCCATATCCGTTAATTTTAAACCAGTAAAAAAATTTGAAAAAATAGTCAAAAAATTATTACTCCAATATTGCCCAAAAAACATTTTTTTTCTGGAAGCATAATCTAAAAACCTTGAACCATATACCACATCCACCTTCCCGCTTAAAAGAAGCGGTAGGATTTTATTATAATCTTCCGGCTCATACTCTAAATCAGCGTCTTGAATAATCACAAAATCTCCGTTTGCCACCTTTAGTCCATCAATTACCGACGCTCCTTTCCCCTTATTTTCCTTATGTTTTATAACTACAAAACCCTCTCGCCCCTCATACTCCTTTACAATCTCTCCTGTTAAATCTCTTGAAGCATCTTCAATTAAAACCACTTCTTTTTTTAAGTCTCCTATTAACTTCACGCTCTCTACTTTCTTTATAATTTTTCTAAGCGTCTTCTCTTCGTTATAGATTGGAATAATCACTGACAATTTAAGCATTATTTTCTTCTTCTTTAAAAATTTTAAACAACCTCTCCGAAAGCTTTTCCAAACTTTGTTCCTCTTCCACTTTTTTTCTAAGCTCTAAAACCATTTTTTCTCCTTCAAAATCACAAAAAAACTCTCTAATTTTTTCTATCTTAAAAGACAAGTCATCAGCATCCCCTTCTTTAAATAATAGCAAATCGGCATATTTCGCGCCAAAAAAATCTCTCAACGCTTTATTAGAAGTTATAACAGGAAGACCCGCAAAAATTGCCTCAAAAATAGTTTTATCCATACTCCCAGTCTCCGTCGCATTTATAAAAATATCATACCCCGCATAAACCTTCAGCGTTTCCTTATTTGGCACTCCCGGTAAAAATTTTATCTCTTTCTCCAACTTTAAACTTTTAACTTTTAACTTTAATTCATCGTAATATTCCTCATCCTTTTCCAAGGCATCTCCCACCACGCTAAGCTGAAATTTTATCCCTTTCTCTTTCAAAATCTTCATCGCTTCTATTATCACTTCAATATTTTTCACCGGCGCCACTCTTCCTAAATATAAAATCTTCAAGCTTTCTCCTTTATAAACTTTACCCGTCCCGTTAAACTGATTTTTATTTAACTGGGATAAACTTTTGACTTTTGACTCGCAGTTCACTCCGACAGGCATCATCATCCCTTTTTTAAACCTTGCCGTATAAGAAAAAGGAGAAGTGTAAAAAACCTTATTAGAAAACCATACCGCCACTCTTGTTAAAAAACTCCCTTTTGGGTGATTTCTCCACAAAAAAATTTTCTTTCCTAAAATCTTCCACAACAATCCTCCAAACAAAACATACTCCTGATTCATATGCGCAAACACTATCTCATAATTTTTTTTCTCTCTCCATATATATTTATAAAATTTCAAAATATATATTATTCGCTTTATAACTTTATTTACCCCGTGAAATTTATCTTGTATTTCACTAGGGTTTACCCCGTTAAATCGTCTTTTATTTAACTGGGGTGGCTTTAAAAACTTTTGACTCGCCGCCCTTCGGGCGGCTTCCTTTCCTAAAGAAAAAACTTTCACGTTTTCCGGTAAATCTACTTCTCCTTTCTCAAGGCAAATCACCGTTATTTTTTCAAACTTTCGGGAAAATTCTCTTATCCACCCATGAAAAAATCCCAAAACAGAATCATTCTTATCAACTTTTTGCGTTATAATCAACAACTTCATAAATTAAAAATCATTTTTTATTCACTAATTCCATTATTTCTCTAAACTTTTTTAAATACTCTTCCTTACTAATTAAATCTAAAACAATCTTTTTCCCTTCCTCTGCTATTTTTTTTCTCTTATTATTATCCCCCGCTAAATCTACTATCGCCTCCGCCATTTTAGAAACTAGCCCCACCGGAACTACCATTCCGTTTTCCCCATCTTTTATTATCTCACCCGCCACTCCCGTGTCAGTCATCAAAACTGGACATCCGAGCGCCGCCGCCTCCACCACCGCCATTCCATAACCCTCATAAACTGAAGATGATAAAAATAAATCCGCCGTCTTCATTCCCGATATCACCTCTTGATATGAAAGTTTTCCTAAAAACTTTACATCCTGAAAAATTCCTCTCTTCTCTGCCTCATCTTCCAAATCCTTTTTACAAGGGCCATCACCCGCTATCACCAGTTTCATTCCTGAATTTATTTTTAAAGCTTCCGAAAAAGCATTCAAAGCTAATTTTATATTTTTTTCCGGTGTTAATCTTGAAGCCATAAAAATTATAAAATTTGCATCGGGAAACTCCTTCCTCAAATCAAAAGTTATCGGCATATTTTTTATTTCCTCCGCCTGAACCGCTATCGGTAAAACATCTATTTTTTCTCCTTTAAAACCAATTTCTATTAAAGACTTTTTTATTCTCTCTGAAACCACTCTCACTCTATCCGCTTTCCAAATTATTATCTTTGAAATAACTACTCTTATTTTATTTAAAAATGATTGTCTGAAAAAAAACGGCGACAAAAAATCCGTGTGAACCTGCACCTGCCATCCTATTTTATAAAAAACCTTCAATAAAAATCCGACTAACCCTGTTTCAAAAAGATCTTGTGTTGTTGTCACCCACTCCTTTTTTTCTCCCTTTATAATTTTCTTTACTTTTGAAAATGCTTTAAAAGGAATAAAAAACCTACAAATAGAAAAAACCGGATAAACAAAAACATTTTCTCTTATTTTTTTTTGCCCCGTGGAATTGCTTTTTATTCCACCGAGGTTTACCCCGTGAAATTTATCTTGTATTTCACCGGGGTTTCTCTCTTTCTCCTTAGAAAAAAGAATGATGTGCAACTCGGAAAATAAATTTCCGTACTCTCGCATCCTAAAATACGCCTCGCTTCCCTCTCTTATTATTAACTCATCAGTTGAAACCATTAAGACTTTCATTTTTTACAAATTTTTTACTAAATCATTAACCGAATCATCCCAAGTGTAACTAAATGATATTTTTTTTACCTCTTTTCTTGCCTCCTCTAAATTATCTAAAATTATTTCTATTTTTTTTCTTATCTCTTCCTTAGAAAACGGATTAACTAAAAAAATCTCCGGCAGTTTCACTGATAATCCATTTTCCCTGCTTAACAAAACCGGCTTTCCTAAACTCAAACACTCTAAGATAAAATTTGGATTATACTCCGTCCACGCCACCGAAATCCCTGCCGCTGAATTTTTTACAACTTCCTTAAGCTCATCTCTGGAAATCCTTCCTAAAAATTCCACTCCGTTCTCCAACCCCAAACTTTTCACTTTTGACTTTAAATTTTCTTCTTCCGGCCCCTCTCCCGCAATCAACAACTTTACTTTTAACTTATTAATCGCTTCTATCAGCCTCTCTAAGTTTTTATATTTTATCAATCTCCCCGCAAAAACTATCTTCTTTTCTATTCCCGCTTCATAATTTCTTTTATCTTCATCCGTCTTTTTTTCAAAAACATTAGGTAATATC
>MHLG01000023.1:4852-25864 GCA_001821375.1 Candidatus Liptonbacteria bacterium RIFOXYD1_FULL_36_11
TCACTCCCTATTCCGTAAAACTTTATATATATTTCTTTTAACGACTGCGCTGGCACAAAAACCCTTTTTGCTCTCCTTAAAACAAAACGTATTACCTTAAATAATTTTGGTTTATATTTTAAATAATTTCCTTTTTCATAAAAATCTCTATCGCTTTCTTCAAAAAATCCGCCTTCTGCCGCTCTTTCCCAAAGTAAATCTCCTCCCACTCTTATTAAAAACTTTTTTCTTAAAATCATTGCCGTAAGAGCCGCCGGCAATCCCGCCGCCGTCGCATCTAACGCATAAATTACCTCCGCCCCCCTCGCTTCTTTCAGCACTTTTAAAAAATACAAAAAAAATCTGAATAATTTATTTAATCCTCTATTTACTACTCTCACTTCAAATCCTTCTCTAACTTTTAACTTCTTGCCATACGTCACCACCCCTACCTTAAATCCCCTCTCTGTAAGCTTTTCTGCCGTATTCCATCCATAAGTCGCCGGCCCTCCCACATCCGGCAACCATATTCCCGTCGCTATTAAAATTTTTTTCTCAATTTTAGTCATTAGTCATCCCATTTAATATTCCTTTCATCTTCCCCGCAATTATGTCCCAATCATAATCTCTTGCCGTTTCTTCTCCTCCCTCCCTTAATTTCTGCGCCAATTTTTTATCATCCAAAATCTTCTTTATTTTTTTCGCCACGTCTTCCGGATTGTTAACCTCGCAAACTAACCCATTTTCCCCATTTCTTAAAAAATCTTTTATGCCGCCAACATCAGTTGCCACCACCGGCACACCTGCCGCCATCGCCTCAATAAAAACATTTCCAAACCCCTCTGACCGTGAAGGCCTCACAAACACATCCGCTATCTCATAATATCTTACAACTTCTTCCGGTTTAACCTCCCCCACAAAAACCACCTCCTCCTCCAATCCTAAACTCTTAACTTTTAACTCAAGCACTTCACGCTCTTGCCCATCTCCCACAATTAATAATTTTACTTTTGACTTTACCCCGTGAAATTTCCTTTTTATTTTACTGGGGTTTACCCCGTGAAATTTCTTCTCTATTTCACTGGGGTTTACCCCGTGAAATTTATCTTGTATTTCACTGGGGTTAACTTTTAACTCATTAATCGCCTCAATCAACACATCCACCCCATTTTTTTCTACTAACCTTGATACCGTCAACACCACCCTTTCATCTTCTTTAATTCCTAATTTCTCTCTTAACTCATTTTGAATTTGTAGTCTGTTATTTGTTTGGTTATTGTTTCTTGATAATTGAAAATTGCGTAAGCTCGCTCCATTCGGCACCACCTCCACCGGACACTTTGCCCCATACTTTATTGCAAAATTTTTTAAATAACTGCTTATTACTTGCGCATAATCCGCCTTCCAAAAAATCATTTTCCATACCGGCCTAAAAACACCAACCCTCTTTAAAATATACTCTTCTGAATCCCCCTCCTGCAAAGTAAGTAAAAACGGCCATTTTGGCTTTAAAAGCTTTAAAAACAACGCTCCAAAACCCCCAAAAGATGCCATAATTGCCCAAATAACAGGTTTTTCCAGACTATCGCCCTTAACTGTCAAAACAACCCTTAAAACCCCTAAAAAAGGCAATAAATACTTATCTAAAAAACAACCCATTCCAACCCTAAAAACATCAACTTCACCCACTCTCTCAAACCTCGACAAACTTCTTTTTAATCTGGCTGTCACTATTAAAAAATCAAATCCGCCTTGGGTGGAAAAATCCCCTCCTAATCTTTCTGTTATCTCTTTTACCGCTATTTCCGCTCCGCCTACCATCGGCAAATACGCTGTAGAAAATATTATAACTTTTCTTTTTTTATTTTCTCCTGTCATTTTTTTGTCATTCCGGTATATTCCGGAATCCAGTTCTTTTTCTTCTTCTGTCATTCCGGTGAAAACCGGAATCCAGTTATAATTCCTATTATATCCTGAGTTCTTAACGAAGCCTGCCTGCCGGTAGGCGGGGACTACCTACTACTTTCTAACTTTACAAACCTTTAACTCTTCTATTTCACCTCAAAAACCGCTTCCGTTTTATTTTCAAACTTTTTTTCAAATCTGGAATCCTGTCCTAAATACCAAAAAACTGCCGGATTTTGTGCCTTCTCTAAAAACACATACCTCGCCTTAAAATCATCTTTTAAAACTTCATAAGTATCTTCTAATTCATCCGCTCTGCACTCTTCCTTCCCGCAAGTTTTTTTTGTTACTTCATCTAAAGACAAGTAGTGAAATTTCCAATATAAACTCGGATTATAAACATACTGAAAAATCGGATCCAGCCCTCCTACATAATAATTTTTTTGATTCCAATAAAAAAGCTGTGAAAAATTCGACCAATTTAAATTAAAAACTATATCCCCTTCTTGACTGTTTTTTTTCAACCAAGAAGAAGCTTCTTTAAATTCAGATATATTAAAAGCTTTTTCTTTCATGCTTATATCATTCCTATTTATAGAGTAAATTACCGCTATTATAAAAACCGATAAAATCCCAAACTTAAAAAAATTATCCAAAAAACTTTTTAAACCGTAAGAAATTTTCGGTATTGCGTGAGTCATCACTGCCGCCGCAAACAACACTGTAAACCCTACCCAAAAGTCATAAGCTCTTCTTGCTGAAAACATCGTTAAAATAAAAAAAACTGACGCCAGTAAAAAACTTGAGAGTAGAAAGATTTCTCCCTCCGCTGCCCTTCTCTCTTTCCTATTTTTATATTTCTCAAAATAAAATCTCGCTAGAACTAAAGCGCAAAAAATAAAAACAACTAAAACTGGTAAGAAATTCCTAAATAAAGTCACCCATAACAAAGGCTGATTCTCATCTCCAAATAAAAGCGGTATTCCCGCGCTCTGCGTCAAAGTATGTTTAACTATCTGTATATAAACAAGCTTCGCCGCTTCTATAAAATCCGGCCGCAAAATCCACCCCGCCAAAACTCCGCCCAAAACACAAATCCCTCCAAAAAAATCTGCCTTCCTTTCTAAAAATATCTTTACAAAAAAATAAAAGAAAAAAATAACAAACGGCACCCAAAAAAAATTAAAGTGTATCCAGGTTATAAAAAAAGAAATCAACCCCACCGCCCAAAATATCTGCTTATCCAAAACAACTAACAATAAAAAAGATAAAGCCGTAGAAATTATTTGCGGCCTCACCATTAAAAATCTATATAAAATATTTGGCGCCGAAAAAATATAAAAAACAGGCCACAAAAAAGACCACGCCATTTTTTCCTTTTTAACTGCCAAATAAAAAATAAGTAAAGCCAAAAAAGCAAATACCGTCCCCGCTATTTTTATCCCAGCTCCTAAATCGTTAAAAAAAGTAAACGGCATCAGAATCACAAAAAAACCCCACCACAAAGAAACTCCATAATCTTTAATACTTGAAAAATAAGTCCAGGGAAAACTGGTATTAAAAATCCCTTCCGCCCGAAGCCTCCATGCCTCTCTTATATAAAAAAAACTGTCGTTATCAGCAAAGTTCGTATAATAAAAATAAAAAAACAAAGGCAAAGCAAAAAACAAGCTTACAAAAAAAGTCTGTCTGAGCATCTCTTTTCTATTAAAATTAAAACTACTCATATAAATTTAAAAACTAACACCTCCCAAATACACGTTTTCTGTCTCCATCACCATTCTCTTTAGATTTAAATTATCCTTAGCAAAGATAAAAGCTTTTTCCACCCTTCCCTTTGCCTCTTTTTTATTGTTTAAAATATAAATAATCTTTTCCGCTAAATCTTCCGCATCCCCGTTTCTAAAAAAATATCCCTTTTCATCTTCCATTATTTCTCTCATCCCCCCTACTCCGCTTGTTAAAACAGGTATCTTCGCCGCCATCGCCTCTATTAAAGTATACGGCATCCCTTCTTTTACAGATGGCAACACAAACAAATCAAACGCCTGCATCAATTTCCAATCCTCTCCCTCTGGCGGCACAACAAAAAAATCATTCTCTAATTTTAAGCTTTTAATTTTTAATTTTAATTTTTCTTTTTCATACCCTTCTCCTATCACAAAAAACTTTATATTTTTTTTCACATTCCGAGCTTGTCTAAGACTACCTACTGATAGACGTGAAGTTTCCTTAATCTTACCAGCCGCTTCTATTAACAATTTAAAATTTTTTTCACTAACCAATCTTCCTAAAGATCCCACCCATATTTCTTTCTCCTTAAAACTTTTTTCTCCCCCCAGTCTTTCTCTTATCTTTTTTCTCGCCTCCTTTATTTTTAAAAAACCTTCGCCTGCCTTTTTAAAATCAATTCCATTATAAACCACCGCCAGTCGCTCACTTGAAATCGCCCCAAAACTAATTGCCGCATTCTTATCAAAACCGGAAACGTTTACTATTTTATCCTGAAAAAAAGAAGATATTTTATGAAAAATAGCGTATAAACTTTTTTTCCACCGCGGTAAAGTTTCATCGGTAAAAACCCACCCGTGCGCCGTAAAAACTATTTTTGGCACACTGGCTAATTTTGCCGCTACCGATCCTACCACTCCCGCTTTGGAACTGTTCAAATGCGCCACATCCGGCTTTTCTCTTTTAAAAATTTTATAAAGTTCCGCTAAAGCCAGCCAATCTTTATAAAACAAAAAATGCGGCTCAAAATCATTTGATAACCACTTTAATTTTTTACTTTCTCCTGCCCCATGAAATTTCCTTTCTATTTCACTGGGATTTGCATCCTCTCCATCCCTTCCGGAAAAAATTTCCACCTCAAATTTTTCCCTATCCAACATTTCCGATAAATCTCCCACATATTTTTGCGCTCCTCCCTTATCCCCTTTTGTCACTACAAAAAAAACCTTGAGTTTCCTCATTCTAAAATTATACCCCAAACCCCCCTTTTTATTCCAAAAACTCCCCGCCTATATTACCCTGTTAATTTTTTATATTTCTCTCTTTCCCACCCAATCAAAATCCTCTTTTTGTTTTTCCTTAAACTTTAAATTATACTTCTCTTAGAAAATCAACACTTTAAAATGACTTATTTCTTTGCGTCAAAAAAACATCTTTTTATCTTAGCAAGTTTAATTGTTCTTGCCTCCTTTCTTATTTTTTTTCGCCTTGACCGCCACGATATGTTAAGTGACGACGCTCACTATGCTTTTCGCTCTATTGGTTATTTTGATTTTATGACTTCTAATAATCAAACTACCCCCGTTCAGTGGTTTGGCTTCAGACCTTGGTGGTCATATCTTTCTTTTCACGATCACCCTCCTCTTTTTTTCTTTTTACAAAATCTTCTTTTTAAAATCTTTGGCGTTTCCGTTTTTGTCTCCCGTCTCCTTTCTGCTCTTGCCGCTCTCGGTTCTGTTTTTCTTATTTTTTTTATTACTAAACTAATTTCCAATTATTACAGCGCCCTAATCGCCACCGCCGCTCTTTCTGTAAACTGTTATTTTCTTTGGACTAGCCGGATTGGTTTACTGGAAAGTTGTTTTACATTTTTTCTCTTGCTTGGTCTTCTCTTTTTTATTAAATCCATCTTAAATAAAAAATTCTTTCCTCTAGCCGGACTTTTTTTTGGCTTATCTCTTCTTGTTAAATATACTTTTTTTCCTGTTGCTTTTTCCCTTCTTCTCTTCCTTCTTATTAAAAAAAGAGAGGTTTTCTTTCAAAAAGAATTTTGGATTGGCCTTCTTATTTTTTTTCTAATCTCCTCTCCTATTCTTATTTATAATCTCAAAATGTATCAAGAAAGAGGCCATTTTGACGTTCAACTTACTGCCCTTTTCCACCAATCTAAAACCGACTGGCCCATTCTTTCGGGTAACACCTCTTTTAATTTTTCCCCTTCCTCACTCTTCCATACTCTCGGTCTAGGCCTATCTTGGCCCTACCTCTTTTTCTCTCTTCTCTCCTTCTTTACCATTCTTATATTTTCTCTCCGGGAAAAACTTAATTTAATTTGGCCGCCGATTTTTATCTTTCTTTCTTTTATCTTATTTTTTTCCTTTATTGGTTCAGCTGAAAGATGGCTTGGTGTAATTTCACCTTTTTTTGCTCTTATTATCGGCTTTTCCTTCCACCTCCTCCACCGCTGGTCAAAAAATACCTCTTTTATTTTTCTCTCCCTCTTCATCCCTATTTCCGTTTACTCTCTCCTCTATTCCTTTAATACAAATCACGCTATCGCCGCTCCAAAAAACAACTGGCTCTACTCAACAAATCTTCGTCTGGAAAACTACGGCTACAATGAACTTGATAAAGAAATAACTAAACTTCTTTATGAAAAAAAACCTAACAAAAAAACAACCGAAGTTGTTAATATGTTATGGTATAAAAATATCAACCCATTATCTATTAATTTTCCCTCTCTTTCAAATAAAAATTTTGAAGAATTTTCTCCTCTTATTATTTTTGATTCCAACACTAAGTGGTTTCCCGCTATGTGGGTTTTTGAAAAATGGAAGTTTTATCACCGCTTTCCTATTTCTTTCTCCAACGAATTTCTCGCCATTATGAATAGCCCCATTGGTACTGAACTAATAAATTCCACTAGTTTTACCGACCTCTACTTTATTGAATCTACTGTTACCTCCGAAAACAACCCAAATAAAACTTACGCCGGCACAAAATTAATACTGGAAAATCTAAATAATAATAACATTCAACCGGAAATAATTTATAACAACCAAAAAAAACCGGCTTTTTATATTTACCACGCCAAAAACCCCTCCTTCAATTAAATTATTTTTGCAAACGCTCTACCTCTTCCTTTATCTCTAAACTTTGCGGATATAACTCCAGCGCCTTTTTAAAAAGCTCCAACGCTCTTTCTTTATTTCCTTCTTCCTTATAATATCCTCCCGCATAAGCTAAAATTGAAACATCGTTCGGCACTTGCCTTATTCCCTCCTCAAGAATTTTTTTTACTTCCGCTTTCTTTTCCGTATAAAAATTCCTGTAAAAATCAGCCGCGCCTATATAATAATTAACATTTCTATTTTCCAGTTCTATCGCCTTTAAAAAATTTTCTTCCGCTTTTTTATAGTCCTTCAAATACGACCCATAAAGATTTCCTAAATTATAATAAACAACCGAATTACCGTCATTTAAATATCCAGCATACTCCCAAGCATCTCTCGCTCCATCATAATTCCCAAAGAAATTTTTTATATTTCCTACTCCCATCCACGCATCAACATTCAACGGATTTTTTTCCAAAACTCCTCTCAAGCGAATCAACTCTGCTTTATATTTATCCACCTGCTCTTTTGGCACTTTACTTATAAAAGCATCATTCCCTATATCAGCTACATCCTGCCCTTTATATAAAGACAATTCCCCTGTTTTACTTATTTCTTTTATTTCCGGCCTTGCCGTTACTGCTACTGTAGAAGTAGCATTTAAAACATTCTCTAAATCACTTAACTTAAAACTTTCTTCTTTTTCCTTTTTAAAAACTGCATATCCTGCTGATAAGCCAAGTAAAATAATAACAACTATTCCCAAAAAATAATATTTTATTTTAGACATACTAGATAATCTAACAAAAACATCTAAAAAAAACAATTCCCCGGTTTTAATCGGGGAATTATTTTTTCGTCCGCTAAACTTAAACCATTTTTAGTAGGTCAAAGTCTCCGCGTCCGTGCCAGCTGCTGGCAATCCCGTTATTGCGTAACCATTTACCCAATCCCATGTCGCTACTCCTGAAGTCGTTGTCGCGTTATCAGACCAGATAAAGTTGTCATCATCACTCGTGTATGTGCTGGCCGCCGTCGTTGAGTCAACCACCGAAGCGGACGTAGCAAACGAGTAATTATCAGAAGTAAATGTATCATTACCTCCAGACTCATCTGTATTTAACCCATCAAACCAATGAATTCCATCTCCTACTAATCTTACGCTTAAGGTTGTCGTAGCAGTCACACCTGTTATATCTCCTTTCAAAGCAAAATATCTTGTTTGCCCCGCCGGCACCTGGATTGCCTCCTTTGTCGTTCCGCTTCCTGCTGTTGGATTAAAGTAAATTTCTGTCGTTCCAGTCGCATATCCATCTGTAATCGTTGAATTATCAAGAACTGAAAGATCTGCGCTGTTTAACAATCCGCTTGTTCCATAAGCCACCTGCGAGAAAGAAGAATCACTGTATCCATAAACCTTAAAGGTAGTTGTTTGGAAAGAGATAGCCGTATCACCTCCCTGTGTCGCCAAACTAAAGGTAAACTTATACAAACCTAATCCTCCTGTTGACGGAGCCGCAACTGAAAACTTATAGAGAGTTCTATCTGACCCTGTAATTAACTTCGTCTCTCCCGTTGATAAAGCAATTTTACTCACTGTCGGCACCGCTTTATAAATTATTACACCAGAAGAAGAAGAATCACTACCAGCTGCATAAACCGTTGTTCCAGAAGAAGACCCAACACCTTTTGAATTACTATTTGCGCTGGCATCTTTATCGGTAGCATCCCAATCAATCCTTACAATATGGCCCGGTTTCGCTGGTTGACTTGATCCCATAGCAGCAATATCCACCTTTAAAGTAAGTGCTACATCGCTGTTCTTTGGTATAACCAAGTTAGAGAACGTCATTGTTGCATAATCGCCCACAAAAACTGCTTCCCCTGCAGCAGAAGACTGACCAGAAATCCATCCAGTCACTTTTACCACATCCTGCGGTGAATTAGAAGCTGTTCCGCTAAGCTGTAAGCTTAATTTATCAACTCTTATATCCTCATTTGTTGACGTTAATCTTAACGCCGACACTATATTTCCTGTTGTATTTGCGCTCACCAACTTTAATGCCGGACTGGAAGAATCAAGAGCTATCGTTAACCCTCCTGCCGCCGTCATTGTCATTGTCTGACCATTAGAAGCTGTTAAGCTTTCCGTTACATCCTGCCCGGAAGTTAAACCAGTTGAAACAACTCTTCCCGCCGTCGTTTCCAATCCAAAAGCATAAGTTGTTCCAGTCCCATTTGCCGCTATATCACACTTCCAATCAAGTGTCTTTGTCGTTCCTTTAGTAATTGTTAAACCGGTATTAAACGTTACTGTTATTTCCTCCCCAGACGCATTATTATTCGTCGGGTTAGCAATATTAGTTCCACTATTTAAAGCGGTTGTTCCATCCCACAACTGACAATTTGTTAAATCATCAGCCGTATTTGCTGTTCCTAATACTTGCAATGTCGGATACATGGAATTTACTCTAATATCCTCTCCGCTCCCAGTCGCATCTAAAATATACTTTGCAAATGTATATCCGGTTATTCCACGAACAACTGTTTGCGCTACTGGATTTGGAGAAACCGATACTGTAAGACCCGCTCCCTTTACTGTCATCGTGCTAGCTGTAACCCCCGATGAAGGAGTCGGTGTAATTGTCTGTCCTGTTGTTACTCCCTTAACCGTTGTCCACCCAGAAGGAGTTGTGGAAGCTGAAACTGTCATATCATTCGTAAAATCAGTTCCAATTTTTCCTTTAAGAGTGTAAATAGTTTTTCCTATTGGGAAAGTAACTGTATCAGAGAATGTGGCAGTTCCAATTGTATTTTCCGCTGTTCCCACACCATCAACCGGTCCCGCGACCACGTTTCCACTCGCGTCCACTAAAGTGATGGAAGTAATATCTTCCGGGTCTGCCGCCGCTATGTCACTTCCGATGTAAAGATTAAATATCATTTGCGCCACAGAAACCTGTTCTCCTTTTACATCAATTTCAAATCCTCCTAATGATTGATCGGATAAGTTGATAGCAATATTACCCGCCGCCACCGATGCCGCCTTAGACACCGTCAAAGTTCCGGCCGAAACCGTCACCTGGAAAGCATCAAAGTTCGGTTGTGCCGCATGGAAATTTCCATCATCCGCGCTCGCCGCCACTTCCGAAGCCGAAGGAAGAATTCCATACAAATAGGTCTTTCCTATAAGTTGAATATCGGCGTAGCGATAAAGGTCAAAATCAACAGTTCTTGCTGAACCGCCAATTATATCTCCCTTTAACACTACTTCCTTGTAATTTCCTTTAGTGATTGTTATTCCACTGCCAAAAGATGCCGTGTAATAATCATTACTAAACGTTGTGTCATAAGCCGTTCCGTCAATATAAATCTTGACATTTTCAAGATCAGTCTCCGAAGCGGAACCTGACTGATTAAACTTAGCTGATTTCATCAAAACATCTTCCGCTGAACCAGCTGTTACTTTCACTGACGAAAAGACGTAGGTCTTTGTTCCTACTTCCTTTGTCTGCGAACTTCCCGGATCGGTTGCACCTCTTGTTAAGGTTGCTGTTCCGATAGAAAGCGTGCTATTAACAGTCATCACCGTTCCCGCCATTGGCAAGCTTGCGTTAACTGTCGTGCTTCCCGCATCAACAGCTACTAAAGTCAAACTTGGCCTCTGGCCTTCATAAGAGTTTTGATCACTGTCCGAATCTCCAGCTAAAACTATCTTTTTACTAGTTCCAGCTTTTACTACAAACGAATTTGTTAGTTTAGCCTGATGGACAGAATTAAACGTCTTAGAATCACCAATTCTTACTCCATTCTCATCAAGAGCAATAATTCCAGAGAAAACAGAATCCGAAGACTGCCCAGTTCTCTCTACCGTTAAAGAGCTAACTGTTACATCTCCGTCCGAAGAAGCTGTGAAAACAAGATTCGTGAAAGGCTTGCTCGCAAAGCTTTCTCCAAAAAGGCTAGCCTCTGGCTGTGTTGAATCCAAAGCAACCGTCAACCCAGAACCAACCACTGTTGTTGTCGTAGTTGTAGTTGTCCCAGTTGTTGTTGTTCCAGTCGTTGTTCCAGTTGTTGTTGACCCTCCTAAAGAAGCAACTGAGCTTCTCGTTATCGGTCCAAAATACCCAGCAGCTGGTGAAATACTTTTAGCCGCTTGGAATTTAATCAAAGCCGCTTTTGTTGCCGGACCAAAATTCTCTGTTTCATTTCCAGAAGATCCAGCTCCAGAACTAGAAACAGTAAAACCTTGAGAATTCAAGAACTTTTGCAACTCCTTAACATCTGCACCCTTTGAACCCACAGTGAGGCTGCGAGTAAAGTTGTAAGATGAAACGGCAGTGCTTGTTCCTGTTGTAGACCCAAGTTGCGCTTGCAACTGCTGAATTTGAGCTAATAGAGTAGCAATTTGAGCTTGAAGCTCAACTGTAGTAGCTGCCTGTACCGGCGCCACCATCGCTGCTCCTGAAAGCCAAACTGCAGTAGTTATAGAAAGCGCTACAGAAATAATTTTTTTCGTTGTACCCATTTTAAATCTTTTCTTTATATCAAATTTACTTACTTTGTAATTTTGTTTTGTTTTAGTTGTAATTACTTACAATAAACTATCTTTCAGGAAAGCTGTCGCTGATTATCGACCAACCACCCCGCCCAGTGAGGAGAGGGAGTTAGGTTAAAAAGCTGGCAGCTTTTTTGTTTTAAAAATAAAAAACCTCACTAAAAGTGAAGCCAATAACAAGTAGCAAGCTTTCACCTGCTACCTGCATTTTACATCCTTGGCCTCACTCCAAGAATCAACTTATATATCCAAACCGCAATAACCTTACGAGTATTTATAATAACAAATCATTCAAATTTATTCAAGACCATCTAAAAAATATAACATAGCATTCAAGAACATCTTTCTCTAAAAATTTCAGTACTTTCCTTTCTCCACTATGAAACGTTTAATTAATAAAGTAAGTTACTCTATAAGGTCTATCACTAAATACGATTTTGCAGCGAAATTTTCAAAATTCGTGATAAATTTTTTAAACAAATCTTGATGTTTATATGATTAAATATAAGCTGAAAGATTTTTTGGAAAATTTAGCTGAATTTTAGGAATTGCAGCCAAAATAGTATTTGGCAATAGGCTCTCAAATAACTCTATAAAAAGTACCCGGCCCGCTTGTTCCTATTTTTTCTACCCTCTCCTCTTTTACTAAATTTTCAAGATTATATCTTAAAGTCCTTTCCTTACATTCCGGAAAAGCATCCATTAAATCCCTTAGAAAACAAACCTTTAATTCTTTTACTCTTTCAAACACAAGCTCCTTTTTACTATCGCTATTATCGAAAAGTCTAATTGCCGAACTATTGCCGAACTCAATACCTTGCCGAACTACCGAACCACTTGCCGAACTATCTACACTAGTATCTTTACTTACAACATCATCCTCATCTTCTTTGCCACTATTAAAATTATCTTTTCTACGAATCCCGCCATTTTTTTCCTCTTCCTTTTTCTGTCTTCTTTTTTCTCCCATCTTCTTGCTTTCTTCTAATATCTGATTAATTCCTAAAACCGCAGTCGGCACATCGTAAATATCCTGAACCTCTTGTGTTGCTTCACTTAAGACTAAACTCTCTTCTGTTTTCTTTAATTTTTCCACTAGAGAAGAAAAAACATTAAAACTTATAAGCCCGATATCATTTGCAAAAGATGAATATATTCTTATTTTAAAAATTTCTTCCCTTATTAAATCTATCTTATCGAACAGCACCGCCTCTATAACCAAAACAGCTCCGGCCTTCATTTTCTTCTCTAAGTCGCTTTGCTTAATTTGCTCGGCAACTCTAAAAACAATATAAGCTAACTCATAAGATAAGCGTAAAATATCATCCGGCAACTTATTCGGCAACATATAAAAAAAATAACCCCCAACTGCTCACCCGTCAATAGCTTAAGGAGTTATCGCTAAATATACTTTTATAATTCAAGCTCCGCTTGTCCGACGTCTTCCTTTCCTTGTTTTTAGATGCAACGCTGAATAAAATCTCACTTATCTGACGATCGTCATATAAGTGAGATTTAATTTTTTATATGCCAAAATACCAAATCAAAACTACGGCCGTCAGGCCGTAGAGTTTCATTTTCTGAAAAAAAATTATTTAACTGGATTAATAATTATTATAATAGCATTCAGCAACAGCCCTCCTAGAGTTCCCATCCTGCTAAAAAGAAAATAAATAAAGTAGTAAAAACAAAAATTGTCGCCACTCCTAAAACTTTTTTGTTTTTCCCTCTCTCTTTTATTATTACCTCCTCTAAAGTTAAAAAAGATAAAAGCGCCACCGCGGTTTGATTCAAAAACCCTATCGGCAAATTCTTTAAAACTAAAACCACTTCTAAAAAAAATAGAGTTGAAACTAATGACAAAAAAAATTTTTTCTTTTCTGCTCCTTCTCTAAAAATTGCTAAATCATAACTAAACGCTAAAACATTAAAAGCCGCTATTCCTGCTAAAAACAAAAAGTTACTATTAAAAGAAAAAAACAGGCTGGCAAAAACCAGCGCCGCTGTCGCTACAGAAAAAATTCTAAAAACCATCTCCCTTCTTATAAATAAAAAATTCTTTGTTCCTACTAAAAGGTAAAAAGAAATAAAAATAAAAACAGCTGGCCAGATAGTTTCTAATATTGGCTCAAGAAAAAAACAAACCGCCAGAAGCCAAGCAAAAAAAGAAAAAGTTAGTTCTTTTGACCGACCATTAAAGAAAAAAAGAAAAAAAGCTAAAATAACAAAAACAAAAAAATAAGTGTAAAGCCAAGATAGAGATAAAACTGCCGCTTTAATGGCTAAAGACCAATGCTCCCCCTTTAATATTGACTTTAATTTTTGCTCCATTTTTTATCTCTCCTTTAATAATTCTGTCTGCTAATTTATCTAAAACCGCTTTTTGTATCAACCTCTTTACCGGCCTTGCTCCAAATTCCGGATCAAATCCGTTATCCGCTATATACTGCTTTACCGCATCGTTAAAGGTCACCTGAACCCCCCGCTTTTCTAAACGCTTCATAACTAAAAGAAGTTGTATCTCCACTATCTTTCTAACATCTTCTGGTAAAAGCGGGTCAAAAACAATTATATCATCCAGCCTGTTTAAAAATTCCGGCCGGAAATAATCCTTTAGAAGTTCTTTGATCTTTGTCTTGTAATCTTCTTCCTTTTTTTCTAACTGATCATCCGAAAGCGAAGAAAAACCAATTGCTGACATTTCACTCATTATTTCGCTTCCGATATTGGAAGTCATAATAATAATTGTATTCTTAAAATTCACCATCCTCCCTTTTCCATCTGTCAACCGACCATTATCCAAAACCTGTAGTAATATATTAAACACTTCCGGATGCGCTTTTTCTATCTCATCAAAAAGAATTAAGCTATAAGGACGATGACGCACAATTTCTGTAAGCTGTCCTCCTTCGTCAAAACCCACATACCCCGGCGGCGAACCTATCAACTTTGAAACTGCGTGCCTTTCCATATATTCTGACATATCTATTCTCACTAACGCTTTCTCATCATTAAACATAAACTCAGACAACGCTCTTGCTAACTCCGTCTTTCCTACACCCGTCGGGCCTAAAAACATAAAAGATCCAAACGGCTTATTTTCATCAGAAAGTCCCGCCCGCGCTCTCCTTAAAGAACTGGCAATGGCTGCTATTGCTTCGCCTTGACCTACTACTTTTTTTGCCAGCTCATCTTCCGCTTTAATCAACTTCTCCGCCTCACCTTCCAACATCTTTGAAACCGGAATACCGGTCCAACGCGAAACAACCGCCGCTATATCTTCCTCATCCACCGCTTCTTTTATAAATCCTTCAGTTTCTTTCGTTTTTTTCTTTCCTAAAGAAAAATGCTTCTTTTCAAAAGCTTCATATTCTTTCTTTGCTTGCGGTAATTCTCCATAAAGAATTTGCGCTACTCTTTCCAAATTTCCCTCTCTCTCTGCTACTTCTGCTTCATACCTTAAACTCTCCGCTTTTTGGCGAAGATTATGCAAATTTTCAAAATTTATCTTTTCCGCATGCCATTGCGCTGACAGCTCATCATTTTTTTGCTTCATTTGAGAAAGCTCGCTTTCTATTTCTTTTAGCCGCTTTTTTGATTCTTCTTTTCCTTCCTTCTGCAAAGCCTGTTTTTCCACCTCTAATCTCGTTATACTTCTTCTTAATTTATCTATATTTTGTGGCAAGCTTTCAGTCTCAAGGCGCCTCGCCGCCGCCGCCTCGTCAACTAAATCTACCGCCTTATCCGGTAAAAACCTGTTTGTAATATACCGCGCCGAAAGGTTTACTGCCGCTATTATCGCTTCGTCGCTTATCCTCATCCCATGATGCGCCTCATACTTTTCTTTAAGCCCACGCAATATTGCTATACTGTCTTCTATCAACGGCTCCTCAACAATAATTGGCGCAAATCTCCTCTCAAGTGCTGGGTCCTTTTCAATATGTTTTTGATACTCACGAATTGTCGTTGCCCCAATAGTTCTTAATTCCCCTCTTGCTAAAGCTGGCTTTAATAAGTTAGAAGCATCAACCGCGCCTTCCGCCGCTCCCGCCCCTACAATAGTATGTATCTCATCAATAAAAAGTATTAGCCTTCCGGAAGCCTGTTTTATTTCTTTAATAAATGCCTTTAGTCTATCCTCAAACTCCCCCCGAAATTTTGTCCCAGCTATGAGCGATCCTAAATCAAGCATCACCACTTCTTTATCTTTTAAAGTTTCTGGCACATCTCCCGCCACAATTCTCTGCGCCAGCCCCTCTACTATTGCCGTCTTACCAACTCCCGACTCCCCTATTAAAACTGGGTTATTCTTTGTTCTCCTTGAAAGTATTTGCATTAGCCGGCGCAACTCATCATCTCTTCCGATTACTGGATCAAGCTTCCCCTCCTTAGCTTGTTTGGTTAAATTTACAGAATATTTTTCCAAAACCTGAAACTTACTTTCCGGCGTCTCATCCGTTACTCGCACCGATCCTCTCAACTGCGCCAATACCTTCATAAAAGATTCTCTCTTTAAATTAAACTTCTCTAATATATTTTTTGCTTCTGACTGTGACTCTAAAAGCGATAAGAATAAATGTTCACACGAAACAAACTCATCTTTTAAAATTTGGGCTATTTTCCCTGATCTGTCTAAAATCTGCATCAACTCTATTGAAAGATAAAGCTGTCCTACTGCTCCGCTTGCTGCTGTTTTTGGTAAAGATTTTAAGCGTTCCTCCACTACCACGACTAGCTCGTCCAAATTAATTCCAACTTTTGCTACAATCGGCTGTACTAAGGTCCCCGCATCCGAAAGTAAAGCTAAAAGTAAATGTAATGCCTTAAGCTCCCCATGATTATGCGTTGCGGCTATTTCTTGCGCGTTTTGCAAAGCTTCTTGCGCTTTTATAGTGAATTTGTTGAATTGTGGCATATATTATTAGTATATATTAACAAAATTTAATGATTATTTCAATTACTTTTACGTCTTATCGCAAAAATAACTTCCAATTTTAAATTTTTACCTTTATACTTTATACATCTTTAAGTTATATTTTTCAGAAAATCCTGTAAACAATCTTGGTTTTATCCGTAATAACATACATAACTGTTTTTTATTTCACACCCCCGTCTCTTTCCTTTTAACTTGTAACTTTATTCACCCCGTAAAATAAAAATCTTTTAGATTTTAATTTGCGAAGCAAATTATTTCACTGGGGTAAACTTTTAACTTTAAACTTTACGGCATGCCCTTAAATATCTCTGAAATAAGAAAAAACTTTCCCCTATTAAAAAGCGCCAACCCGCCTGTTTATTTTGACTCCGCTTGCCAATCCTTACGCCCAGAAAAAGTTATAAATGCCATTAAAGAATACTACGAAGAATATCCTGCTTGCGGTGAAAGAAGTCTACACCGTCTAGGAGACAAAGTAACAAAAAAAGTTGATGAAGCGCGCCTGGAAATTGCCCGTTTTATCGGTGTAAAAGAAAACGAAATAATTTTTACTAAAAACACCACTGAAAGCATAAACCTTATTGCTCACTCCCTGCCTTTTGAAGACGGTGATTCTGTTTTAATTTCCGACAAAGAGCATAATTCTAATTTTCTCCCTTGGATTATTCTTGAAAAAGAAAAAAAGATTAAGCTTATCATTTTAGAAACGGAAAATGGTCTTATTAATCTAAACCTCTTAGCTGACACTCTTAAAAAAAATAAAATAAAACTGGTCAGTCTGGCTCTCACTTCTAATTTAGATGGAGAAACCATAGAAATAAAAGCCATCTCAAAAATTGTCAAAGAAAACGGCGCCCTTCTTCTTTTAGACGCCGCTCAATCAATGCTTCATCGTAAAATAAACGCTAAAGAACTTAAAGTTGATTTTCTCGCCTTCTCCGGCCATAAAATGCTCGGCCCTTCAGGAACCGGTGTTCTTTATGTAAATAATCTCCCGGAAAACCATTATCAGCTCTCGCCTTTTATAGTTGGCGGCGGCACTATTCTGGATTTAGACGGAAAAAAACCGATTTTTCTTGAAGGACCGGAACAGTTTGAAGCTGGGTTACAAAACTACGCCGGCATCATCGGCCTCGGAGAAGCTGTTAAGTTTTTAAAATCACTCGGCCTTGAAAATATAGAAACATACAAAAACAAGCTTTCAAAAATCTTCTACCAAAAATTAGCGGAAGATAAAGATTTAACCGTTATAAATCCCACCATACCAAATGAATCCCGTTCTCTTGTTTCTTTCTTTATTAAAAATAAAGACTCTCACCGTCTCTGCCTCCTTTTAGACGAAGGTTTTAATATCGCCGCTCGTTCCGGATTCTTTTGCGACCATTTTTACTTCCATAAAAAAAATATTCCGGGAGCTCTTCGCTTCTCTTTCGCCTTCTATAACACTGAAGAAGAAATAAATTTTACCGTTGACTCTCTTAAAAAAATTAAAGAAATTCTCTAGCCCGCCTGTTAAAAATTATGTTATAATTATTTCCTTTCCAACTTTTTACTTTTAACTTTATAAATTTTACTTGTCCCGTTAAACTGATTTTTATTTAACCGGGATAAACTTTTAACTTTGTAACTTTTAACTAATTTATGTTCTGTATCCTCGCTTTTATTGTCTTCGGAATTCTTGGAATTTTTAGCGCCTCTTATAGAGCCCTCGCTAAAGAAGCCTGGCTTTGTGTTAAAAAAAGAATAACCCTCAAACCTTGCGACACTTCTCTTTCTGAAAAAATCCGCGCCAAAGCCGTCGGACCTTTAATTTTAAAACATCCAAAAATTGCTAAATCTATAAACCGCTACTTTGAAATTCTTTCTTGGTCTGTTGTCATTCTCTCTATTATTTCAACTTTTTATGTCAGCCAATCCGTTTATAATTTGGTTCGTTATCAATCTTGTAATCCCGTTAATCCAGAAAAATGCCTTCTTGGCGTAGAAGCTTGTATCAATAAAGACGCTGGCTCTTTTTTTAACGGCCTTAAACGCATTCTCAACATTGAAAGTATAGATAAAAAATTTTACTCTCCGCTAGGCCGCACCTTTGGCAATCAAGAAGCTAAAATCACTATTATTGAATTTATGTGCCCTGAATGTCCCGCTTGCGCCGTCACTGGACCAATCGTAAAAAAAGCCATTGAAAGTTATTCCGATAAAATTGCTTTCAAAATATATTATTTTCCTTTACCTCAACATCCTTTTTCTTATATCTCTTCCGCCGCCACCGAAGCCGCCGCTAAACAAGAAAAATTTTTGCCTTACTTGGAAGCTGAATTTAACAGTCTAGATAAATGGTCATCTCTAAAAACAGAAAATGAAGTTAGAAGCTTCTTAATAAATCTCGCCAAAAATTTAAATTTAGACGAAAAAGAATTTATTAAAGTAATAGACGACCCTAATGTAAAACAGATAATAGATAACGACTTGAATCTTGCTTTAAAAAACGGCATCAACTCCACTCCTAGTTTTATCTTTCTAAAAGAAAAAGATGGCCAATTTAAAACTGAAAAGGCTACCGGCGCCAGAGAATTTCTTGATACTCTAAACAATTTTTTAAAATAAAAATTTTTCCGCCAAACAAAATCTCACTTATCTGACGATCGTTAGATAAGTGAGATTTTTCATCCAAAAATACGAAGTCTCGTGGCTAAAGCCGTAGTTACCTAATCAACCTCCTTCCCCATTGGGGCGAACATCCCATACCATACCAAACTAATCCTTCCACAAGTGAACCCGTGGCCTTCTTGATACTGGAATAAAAAACCAAACTTCCCTTCATTTTTAAAACTTAAATTTTATCTTTCCCCCAACACCGCCTCCACTTCCATTTCCTTTCCCTTCCTCATAATCTTAAGCTTAACTTTTTCTCCTGCCGAATGTTTCATTAATAGTGCAACTAGCGAATTTCCATCTTTTATCTCTTCTCCATTTACTACTGTAATTATATCTTCCGCTAAAATTCCAGCTTTTTCCGCAGGCGATTCAGGCACCACCGCCGGTCCATCATCTCCTCCTCTAATAAGAGCGCCGCTCTTAACCGATAATTTTTCTTTTACAGCCAAATCATCCGTTATCATTAAATATCTTACTCCAAGATAAGGAGTTACTATTTTTCCATTAGTTTTTACCGAATCTATACTTTTTTTCACCATATTTATCGGCAAAGCAAAACCAACACTCTGCGCTCCCTGCGCCATCGCTGTATTTATTCCAATTACCTCTCCTTTCAAATTTAAAAGTGGTCCACCAGAATTTCCCGGATTTATTGCCGCATCCGTTTGTAAAACTCCTTCAATTTTTTCCGCCCCAAATCCCTCTCCGGAAGCGGTAATAGTCCTCGCCAGTCCCGATATCACCCCCACTGACACTGTATTTCTAAATTCCCCGAGAGCATTTCCAATTGTTATTGCCGTCTGTCCTAATTTTACGCTATCAGAATTTCCCAAATTTAAAACTGGCAACCCCCCCGCGTCTATTTTCACCACCGCTAAATCAATATTCGGATCTCTAGCTAGCACTTTAGCGTCATATTTTTTCCCATCATTGGTTAAAACCGTATAAGAAGCTTTTTCATCAAAAACCACGTGTTTATTTGTAATAACTAATCCTCCTGCGTCAACTATAAAACCAGTTCCTCCTCCAACCTCTTTTCTTTCAGTCTTCCCGTTATTACAAGGTCGAGAAAAAGAACTCCCGCCTTGTAAATTAAAATACTGCTTTAATTCGGAAGGAATATCAGAAAAAGGATCATAAGGACACTGCTCTATTATCGGTAAATCTTTAGTCACTACTATAGACACAACCGCCGGTGAAGCTTTTTCCACCGCCGCTATTACTGCATTTTCATAATCAACTGCCGGCTTATAAAGAACAACTGGCTCTGTTTTTTCTATCTCTTCTCCTACACTAGAAGAATTATCACTCGGACTATTATTAAAAACTTCAAACTGGGATTTCAGAGAACCCCAAATATCTTGAAAAACATTTGCCTCCGCCTGCTTTGGAAAAATATAAATAGCAACCGCCAAAATTACCACTAAACCTGCCACACCCCATATATATTTCTTTTTTATAAACATAAATAAAAACTATAAACTAAATTATAATCGCTTTTTTGTTTATTTTAAAAACAATCAAAAAAAACCGCATTTATTATTATTTACGAAAAAAACTTACAATTTATTTCTTTAAGCGCGTCCTTCTTATCACTAACACGCTATTTTTTATTTTTAAAACAAACTCTGTTTCATTATCATCTCCCCCTCATAAAAATCCAACTCCACCTTTTCGTTATTCCCCGTTATTCTATCCGGTACTAATAAATATTTCTGCCTTCTTGCTAAATCATAAACCTCCTTTGTCACTTTTACATCGTTTAAGCAATAACTCTCTAATTCTTTAAGTAATCCTTCACGGTAAAATCTGACCGCTTCCAAACCATGTGAAGTTTTTCCAAATCCCACATTTGTATGCGCTAAAATATCCAAACTTATTCTTCTTCCTATTTTCATCTCTATCTCGTCTAAAATATCTACTCTCGGCACAGAAAATAAATCAAAAGTTAAATATTTATTAAGTATTGGAACATCAAACCTATTTATAGAAAACCCTATTACTAATCCCGCCTGCCTTAAAAAATCATCCAGCTCTTTCATCTGGTTTTCAAAAAAAGAAAAATAAGCATTCTTACTATAAGAATAAACTCCCACAAAAGAAACATCCAGTTTATTTAAAAATTGTTTTCC
>MHLG01000024.1 GCA_001821375.1 Candidatus Liptonbacteria bacterium RIFOXYD1_FULL_36_11
TTGGATAAGCGGCAAACTAGTCGGCTGCCGACAAAAGATGTTATTACTTTACAAACTTAAGGTGGCGGATATCTATCTGAACCTGGACAGACAGGGGTAGACATTACCATCAGGATCAATAACTATTTGATCTCGTCCGGCATAACAGATGGTATTTTCAGTTGAGCAGTCTCTATATTTATTTATCACCGGAAAACCATCAATTTTTTCAAGAAAAGAAAAGAATTTTCCATCTAAATCTGTCTTTGACAAACGTAATTTTGCTTCTTTTCCTAAACCATCTCTATTTGGAGTAATAAGGGGATTATAAGAAACGTCAATATTTTCTCCGAAAAAAAATTGTAATTTTTCATGCCAAAGTTGAATTTCATCAATATTATGATTTCCAACAATTACAGATAAGGATGTTTTAATTCCTGCAGATAGTAAAAGATTTATATTTTCTGCTATTCTGCTAAAATTATAGTTGGAGTTAGTAAAAAATGAGTATCCATCTTTAATTTCATAAATTGACACTTGCAAATCATAAATTCTGACTTTAGACAGAAAATCTATAATCCTTTGATTTAATAGTAAGCCGTTAGTTTTTACTTCAATAGCAAACTTTAGTTCATCTAAAAAAGAGAAAATTTCAGTTATATCTGGTCTTAAAAAAATTTCTCCCCCGGTTAGAAGGACAAAAATCACTCCAACTTCTTTTAAATCTTTTGCTAAAAGTAAAAGATTTTTTAAACTTAAACCTTTTTTATTAAGTTTTTCCCAATAACAATGCAAACATCTCTGATTACACAAACTTAGCAATTCTAAACTGGTATTTATGACTTGCCATTCTCGTCTAGCATATTTACAAAGATTTAAGATAGAATAGTCAACTTTCGGTTTTATCTTTAATGTATCTTGAATTAAATCGCAGTTTTCTTTTAAAAATTCTTTTACAGATTTTTTAAGAAGAAGAAAATCGTTTCTTTGTGTTGGATTTTTCGGAGGTATATGTTTTTTGTTTTCTATTATTTCCAGAACTTTATTTGCTAAAGTTCCTTCAAAGAAAATAGAACTCCAATCTCTTCGGTTCATTATAAAAGCAGCGTCTTGGTAGGTTCTGACTATTAAATCATGAGTATTCATGATTTTATCTCCTTGTTTTTTGATTTTGATTTACTAAGTATAAAATATATCTTACCTGCTTGATTGTCAATATTTGAAGAAGTAATGTTTGAGTAGTGCTGTCAGATTTGGAAAAGTCTAATAAGACTAATTCGGTGCGCTTTAGAGAATTAGAAAAAATAAAAACTCTTCTTCCGTAAAATTTTTTAATGAGTGCGAGCCCTGTTTAAAAAAAACGGGGCTTTTTTGTTTTTAAAAGAGATTAAAAAAAATCCGGCGAAATAGTGCCGGAATGAAGACAGTTTTAGTGAAAGAAAATTAGTTATAACTTTGGAACAACTAAAGATAATACAAGACAATACTGGCTTCCTTCACCTTTTAAAAAATCTTCTTTCATTTTTCTTAATGTTTCTATTCGCCAATGGTGATGCGGATATTGAAGGTTCCACTCAAACGGCGGGATGATTGTAAAATTAGTTTCTACAAGCCAGCTTTTTTTTACAAGCATTACCCGAGTGGTTTCCCAACGCATTTTTGGATATCTTTCTCGTGTTAGTGCCATTATGTATTCTTCTTCAATAACTGGCGCACCCATATCTTTTGCCACAAACCATAGAGCAAATATAGATGATATGTCATTAAGAAGAAGGGTTAGTATAGAAAACTTATTTTTTCCAAGATTGATAAATGGATTTTCTATAGTTGTTTTTTCCCCTGCCCTTAGTAAAAATTTTTGCGCAAAGCGATTTTCGATTACTTCGCGCAGCCGGCAGTTGAGAAGAGTAAACATTCTTAAACTGTTTGATATTTGGGAGCCACTTTTATCAATTAGCGGAGTGTTTAAAGAGATAATGATTGATTCATTATCAATTTTATTTCTCCATCGCCACCAGGAGACAAGAAGAATTAAAAAACCGAGAGACAGATAGCTAGCCAGTGGACTAGCAGCTTTCAGAAAGCTTGAATCGGAAAAAACATCTTTTACCCATTCCATTTTTGTTTCCTTCCCTTTTCTGTTTTAAATGTCTTTAATTCTTTTAAAATTATACATAAAAAATTAATGGTTGTCAATGCTATACAAAAAGTAAGAAAATGACAGAGAAATAAGGATGTTGTATAATTAAGTGTAATGGGGGCGCTTAAAGATAAAAAAATAAAAAAGAGTAGAGAGGCGACGAGAGAGGCGCTAAAAGAGATTTGGGAGGCAATAAAACCATGGAAACGAAAAGTTTTCTTCGGTCTTTTTTTGTTTTTAATAACATCAGCGATTTCAGCATCAATTCCTTATATTTATGGAAGTGTTACGGATATGGTTTTGAGGGGAGGAAAAATGGATACGGTGGTGTGGCTACTTGGAATGTGGCTCGTAGTGTCATTTTTAAGAGGATTTTTTTCTTACAAGGCAAGCATAATAGCAAATGATGTGGCGGTTTTATCTTCAAATAAGTTTATCGTTGATTATTTTGCTTATGTGATAAAACTGCCGATGACTTTTCATAAAGATAAAAAAGTGGGATCGGTTTCGCAAAAAATTGTGAATGCGGCGGACAGAGGACTTTTTGATTTAGTGGAAAATGTTTTGTTCAGCTTACTGCCTAATTTAACGCTTTTTATAATTTCACTTTGTTTTTTATTTTACACGCAGAAAAATTTAGCATTAGTGCTTGTTTTATCTTCACTGGCGTATATAGCGATAACTTTAATTTTAACGAGGCCGATAATTAAGAAGGAAAAGAAAAATAGGAGAATATGGGAAAGGGTTTATGGTTTTTTCTTTGATGCTTTACATAACATACATAATGTTAAATTGTCTTCTAATGAAAAATATGAAATAGGCAGATTGCAGAAGAATTTTGACCGAGCAACCGAACAAAACAGAAAACTTTTTTATTTATGGAATAAGCTGTCTTTTTGGCAGGGAGTGACTTTTGATGCGGGGTTTGTGGCGGTGTTTGCAGCGGGAGTGATGATGATGTCTAAAGGAACTTTAACAGTGGGACAGTTGTTAATGTTTGTCGGTTATACGAGTTTATTAACTTCTCCTTTAGCGGGGCTTGGAAAGCAGTATAGAACTTTTCGTCAAGCGGTGGTGAATGTGGGGAGGGCGATGGATTTGAAAAAAGAGAAAGTGGAAGATTTAATTTCGGGGAGGAAGATGGAGATAAAAGGGGATTTTAATTTTGAAGATGTATCTTTTGCTTATCCAAAGAAGAAAGAGTTTGTTTTAAAAGGTGTGAGTTTTTCAGTACGGAAAGGGGAGGTGGTGGCGTTGGTCGGAAAAAGCGGAGTGGGAAAAACAACATTAATGGATTTGGCGGGTAAATATTATTTACCACAAGTGGGAAGAGTGGAGATTGATGGAGTTGATTTAAAGAAAATAAATTTGCAGTCGTTAAGGGAACAGATGGCGGTGGTGCCGCAGGAAGTGATGCTTTTTAACGATACGGTTTTAAATAATATTCGTTATGCAAAACCAAAGGCTTCTGAAAAAGAGGTGAAGGAAGCGGCAAAAATGGCGAATGCGCATGAGTTTATTATGAAGTTTTCTAAGGGTTACAGACAGGTGGTGGGAGAGAGGGGAATAAAATTATCTACCGGGCAGAAACAAAGGATTGCAATTGCAAGGGCAATTTTACGCAATCCGCGAATTTTAATTTTAGACGAGGCGACTTCTGCTTTAGATTCGGAGTCGGAAAAATTAATACAGGAAGCTTTAAAAAAGCTAGTGGAAGGCAGAACGACTTTTATTATTGCGCATAGGTTATCAACGATACAAAACGCGGATAAGATTATTGTTTTAGAAAATGGAAAAATAGCAGAGATGGGGCGGCATGAAGATTTGATGAAAAATCCCGATGGAATTTACAGGAATTTTTGGGAGTTGCAGACGGCAAGAGAGAGGGTTTAGTTGGAATGCAAAAAAATTATGAAAATTTTGGTAGACGCAAGGGTTTTTTCTAAAGGAGGATATTCTGGAGTGGAAGAGTATGCCAGGCATTTAATAACAGAAATGCTAAAAGCGAAAAAGGAAAATTTTTCTTTTTCGTTTTTTTATAACGGGCTCCGAAACGCGTTGTTGCCGGAGGAAATTTTAAGAGAAGCGGGAACGGCGGAAATTTTAAATTGGCATATTCCAAATAGAGCTTTAGATTTTTTTTGCCGTTTTTCCGGATTTTTAAATCCGGCGGGATATGCGGAGGCGAATGTAGTTTTCAGTCCGCATTTTAATTTTCTTCTAACGGGAAAAATTCCAAGAATTTTAACTATACATGATTTGTCTTTTATGCATTATCCAGAATTTTTTTCCTTAAAGCAGAGGATTTGGCATTTAGCGCAAGGAGTGGAAAAGCAGATAAAAGAAGCGTCTTTGATAATAGCGGTTTCGGAATTTACAAAAAGTGATGTAATAAATTTTTTTGGTGTTCCAGAAGAAAAAGTGAAAGTAATTTATTCCGGATTAAGCCGGGAGTTTAAAGTTTTGGAGACGGAGTTAGAAAAAGAGAAGATGAAAGCTTTTGCCGAAAGGGAAAAAATAGAAAAACCATTTTTGCTTTATGTGGGAGCGATTGAGCCGAGAAAAAATGTGCGGGCGGCGATTAAAGCTTTTAATCTAATTAAGGAGAGGAAGTCGGTTTGGAAAGATTTAGAGTTTATTATTGCTGGTTCAAAAGGATGGCTTGATAAAGAGGTTTATCAAGAGGCGGAGCGTTCACGTTTTAGAAAAGATATCCGTTTTTTTAAAAGTTTAATTCCGCAAGAAAGAGTTTTGTTGTATAATTTAGCAAGAGTGTTTGTTTACCCGAGTTTTTTTGAAGGATTTGGATTTCCACCGTTAGAGGCACAAGCTTGCGGAGTGCCGGTTGTGTCTTCTGGAAGGACTTCGCTTTCGGAAGTGCTTTTAGATTCCGCAATATTTATTAATCCTTGGAGAGTGGAAGATATGAGTGAGGCAATAACTTTAGCACTGGACGATGGGAAAGAAAGAGAAGAGCTTATTTTGAAAGGTTTTGAGAATGTCAGAAGATTTGATTGGAAAAAAACGGCCGATTCTGTTTTGGAGACTATAGAGAGTTTACCCCGGTTAAATAATTTTCTTTCAGAAAATTAAAAAATTAAAATTTTTTATTTAACGGGGTAAACCCCGGTGAAATACAAGATAGATTTCACGGGGTGAATAAAATTAGAAAGTAGTAGGTAGTCCTTCGTTAAGAACTCAGGATATAATAGGAATTATAACTGGATTCCGGTTTTCGCCGGAATGACAAAAGAAGAAAAAAGTAGAAAGTTGAAAGCAGAGCTGGATTC
>MHLG01000025.1:0-13042 GCA_001821375.1 Candidatus Liptonbacteria bacterium RIFOXYD1_FULL_36_11
TAAAAACGTAACCAAAAAGAAAAATAACAGTAACTAAATAGCAATAAAGCTAGAAAATAGAAAACTAATACCTGTTTAAAAGAAACCTTTTACATTAGACAAGAAACTATTTTAATGTTTTAATAGAAAGACCCTTTGTTCTTGGTAAAAAAGCAAAAAAATACCACTAACACTCGGTAACAAAACACCCCATTTTTACGTTTACTTATGTTAGAAAACGAAGAAAAACTCATAAAACTAGCAAAATCCGGAAAAGCGGAAAGTTTTGGCTTTCTATATGATTCTTATCATGAAAAGATTTACCGTTTTATTTACCTAAAAGTCAGCCACAAAGAAGAAGCGGAGGATATCACTCACCAAGTCTTTCTAAGCGCCTGGCAGAATATCAAAAATTACAGCTCTAAAGGATTTCCATTTTCAAGCTGGCTCTACCAAATTGCAAAAAATAAAGTTATAGACCACTACCGCTCCGCCAAACCGAAAATCAGCATTGAGCTCGTCAGCGAAAAAAATTTAGAAACAAATCTTATTGCTGACCCCACCTCTTCCACAAACTTTGACGAAATGGAAAGTGTGAAAAAAGCCATTGAAAAACTTACCCCAGAGCAACAAGATGTTTTAATAATGAGATTTATTGAAGACCTACCAATAAAAGAAGTAGCTCTTACCTTAAATAAAACCCCGGGAGCCGTTAAACTCATCCAATTTCGTGCTGTCAACAAACTAAAACAACTTCTTAATAAATAAAATTGTGAAACAAGACATTTTACAAGAAATTAAAAAACTGAAAGGCATTCTTCCTGATAACGACTTTACAAAAAGATCGCGTTTTTCCATTCTTTCCTCTCCTCAAAAACAAAATCTTTTTTCTTTTAGCCAGTTTAGCGAAATGTTTAACTTCAGTCTTTCCTTAGCGCTCACCGCTCTTTTAGTTATCGGAACTATTGGCGGAGTTAAATATTTGCAAAAATCCCCTCTTCCGCTAAAGTTAGCAGGTCTTGATTCCGCCATATTAAAAGCTGAAGCTGAAAGTTTTGGCATTGATGTAAAAATTTCTAAACTCGCCTACCAAGAACAAAAAAATACGGAAATCCAAAAAGCCTTGCAAGAAACCGCTAATAACAATCCTGTTTATTTTGAAAAAATAATTCTAGACAAAGAAACAGAAAATATGACTTTAGATTCCTTAGAAAATCCTCTTATTAATAAAGCTTTAGACGAACTCGTTAAATAAATGTCTAAATTTAAGACTATGAAAAAAATTATCGCTTCTCTTTTTCTTATTCCAGTTTTTTTGCTGGTTTTTCCTTTTCAAACAGTAAAAGCGGAAGAAACAAAAGCGATTAGCGAACCTGCCTGTGACATAGAAAAAAGCCTTAACAATTTTCTTTCCATAAGAGACGATAATAAACTAGAAAAAGAAGAGAAGGAAAAAGAAGAGTTCTCTGCAAGAAAAAACCTTCTTGGTGAAATTATCTCTTGCTCCATTAAAGAAACAACTAATGCTAAAAACGAGCTTCAAAATCTTAAAAATTTAGATGAAAAAAGTTTATCCGCTAAAGACTTCTTAACTAGTAAACTTGATTATTTTTTGTCATTCCTTAAAGAAAAAGATAATGAATTTAAAGCCAGTCTAGATGATAAAGAAAAAATAAAATCTATCGCTGAAGAACTTCTAAATTGGCGCCAAAATGAATATAGTAACAACTTAAAAAACGCCACCAACTTTACTCTCTCTTTTAAACAAGACGATATTATTAAAACTACCGACGCCAGATGGCAAAAAATATCATCCTCTATTAAAAGTTTATTTTCTTTAAAAAATAAGGAAGTTGCTACTCTTCTTCAAAAAACATCGGATGGAATAAAAGAAGCGAAAGATCTTAAAGAAAAAGCTTATAATAATTTAATTTCTTCTATAGAAGAACAAAAGAAAAAAGAGGAAGAGGAAAAAACTAAAAAAGAAGAAAATATAAATAAAATCGTAACATCTGAAAACAAATCCCCTTCTCTCTCTGAACCCGCAAAAGAAGATTTTTCTTCTCTTTCAACTTCTACCACTTCTTCCACTCTCGCTATTTCTAAAGAATTAATAAAAAATCCCGGAGACGACTTAAAAGAATCACTTAATAAGATAAAAGACGTCTACCAAAACTTCTTTAAAATAAGCAATACAGTCAAAAAGATTCTCGGATTTTAATCATGATTTTAATCCACGCTAATATTACTTAAATAAAATCCCCGCAAAAACGGGGATTTTATTTAAAACTTCTATTTAAATTCTACTTAACAGAATCTTTTAAAGCTTTCCCGGCTCTAAACTTAGGAACAGTTTTTGCTGCTATTTGTATCTTTTCTCCCGTCTTCGGATTTATTCCAGCGCGAGCTGCTCTTTTATTTACCTTAAAAATGCCAAATCCTGATATTGCCACCTCTCCTCCTTTTGAAAGTGTTTTAGTTATTGTATCAAAAACTCCTTCCACCGCTGCCTTTGCCTGTGTTTTTGTTTCAATACTAGCAATAGACATTACGGCATCAATTAATTCTTCTTTAGTCATATTAACAGTTTTTAAATAATAATTTGGCTTTAACAACTACGACCTTTCTTCTTGGTTTTTACCATTATACCAGATTATAACAAAGCAAAAGCCTCTTTAGCAACCATCAATACTTATTTAGCATACTCCACTGCCCTCATTTCTCTTATTACATTCACTTTTATTTCTCCTGGATATTTTAATTCTGACTCTATCTGTTTAGCTATATCGCGCGCCATTTGCAAAGCTCCAAAATCATCAACCTTCTCCGGAATAACAAATATTCTTAACTCCCTTCCCGCTGACACGGCATAAGAAGACTTCACGCCCGGAAAATTAGAAGCTATTTTTTCAAGATCCTGTAATCTCTTTATATAATTTTCCACCGTGTCTCTTCTCGCTCCCGGACGAGCCGCTGATAATGCATCTGCTGCTGCTACCACAAAAGATTCCGGAACTGAATACGGATATTCATCATGATGCGATTCCATTGCCTGTATTACACGCTCGTCTATATTATATTTTTTTAATATTTTCCTTCCTATCTCTACATGCGTCCCCTCCACTTCATGGTCTATGGCCTTTCCAATATCATGCAATAAAGCCGCCTTTTTTGCTACTTCTACATTTAATCCCAACTCTGCCGCCATCATTCTTGAAATATGCGCCATCTCTATAGAATGCGTCAGAACATTCTGTCCATAACTCGTTCTAAAATGTAGCCTTCCTAAAATTTGGATTATCTCCTTTGGTAAATCATAAACTCCAACCTCTAAAGTCGCTTGTTCTCCAAGTTCTATAATTCTTTTATTTATTTCTTGCTTCGCTTCTTCTACTTTTTCTTCTATTTTAGCCGGTTGAATACGCCCATCCTTCAATAACTTTTCTAAAGCCAGCTTAGCTATTTCTCGCCGCAAAGGATCAAAAGAAGAAATAATTACACTATCCGGGGTTTCATCCACAATAAGCTCCACCCCTGTTTCCCTTTCTATCGCCCTAATATTTCTACCCTCCCTCCCGATTATCTTTCCTTTTAAATCTTCATCCGGTAAAACAAACACACTTGTCGTTAACTCTGAAACATGCGAACGAGCATAACGCTGAATAACTGATGTAATTATCTCTAAGCTTTTCTTTTCCACTTCTTCTTTTTTTTCTCTTTCTATCTGCTGTATTGAACGTATTATTTCCTGCTTCCCCTCCTCTTTTGCTTCCTCTATCACTTTTTTCTTTGCCTCTTCTCTTGAAAGCCCCGCTATTTCTTCTATTTTTTCTTCTGCCTTTTCCTTTAATACATCTATCTGCTGTTTTGCTAAACGTAGCTTTTCCACATCCTGATTTACCTTTACTTGCTGGTGCGCCAATTCCTGATTTTGTTTTTCTACCTGATCCTCCTTTTTAAGCAACCTTTCTTCTAGCTTATCCATCTGCTGCTTCCGCGCCTTTTCTTCATTCTTTACTTCTTGAAGCAAATAATCCGCTTTTTCCTTAGCTTCTAAAATAATATCCTGCGTTTTAATTTTTGCTTCTTCAAAAGACTCTTTCGCCTTTTTTTCAAAAGACCCCACCTTGGACGCACTCATAATTTGACGTGCCGCAAAACCCAAAATCAAACCAATAATGGCAAATCCCGCCCCCGCCACTAAATCTTGTGTTAAAAACATAAAAAAGATGCTTTCTGAAAAACATCTTTAAACGTAATAAAAGCGCAGCTGAAAAGCGATAAGCTTAAAAAAGGCTTTTAAATATAAGATTAAAAACACCCCCGTATTATATCGGAATTGTTTTTTTCGTCTAAATTTTTACCAGTTAAAAAAATCTTACAAGGCCCAAGAAAAGCTTTTTTCATACGTTCAAAGTATCTTTTAGAAAATCGTTATAAATTTATTTTGACTCTTTAGGATAAACTTTCCTTTATTATTATATGTTATAATACGCTATACCTTCTAAAAACTATTCTACACCCTTTTATCCTACCCTGTCAAAAATTCACCCCGTTAAATTTGTGAAATTATTTAACTGGGGTTTACTTTCAAAAATAATCTTATTTAAATTTTTCTAAACCAATGAAAAAAACTGTCATTCTGGCTATATTAGATGGCTGGGGAATCGGCCGTAATGACCGCACTAATCCCATTTATACTGCCGGTTTAAAAAATATCCCCTACTTTAAAAACAATTTTCCGGCCGCCGCCCTTCAAGCTGCGGGTATTGCCGTCGGCCTTCCTTGGGAAGAAGCTGGAAATAGCGAAACCGGACATCTTAACATCGGTGCCGGCAAAATTATCTACCAAAACTTTCCCCGTATTTCCCTCTCTTTAAGAGATAAAAGTTTTTTTAAAAATGAAGTATTTAAAGAAGCTTTTTCTCATGCTAAACAAAATAACAGTATCGTCCATCTAGCCGGCCTTCTCTCTTCTTCCAATATAGATTCATCCTTAGAACACCTTCTCGCCTTAATAAAATTTACTGAAAGCGAAGGAGCAGACTATCGCCTTCATCTTTTTTCAGATGGTATGGACAGTCCTCAAAGATCCGCTCTCTCCCTTATAGAAAAACTCCCTCATCCCGAAAAAATATCTTCTCTCTCCGGCCGCTTTTATGCTATGGATAAAGATGAACACTGGGATCGAATTAAAAAAGCTTATGACGCTATTATTGGAAAAGCCCCTATTGCTAAAGATCTTAAATCTCATCTGGAAAATAATTATTCCCGTAATCTTTCCGATGAATACATAAGTCCCACGCTATTAGGAGAAAACCCGCGCTTTATTAAAGATGGGGATTCTCTTGTCTTTTTTAATTTTAAAGAAGATGGCTGTCACGAAATAGCTATGCCCTTTTTATTAGATGACTTTTCTTGGTTTGAAAAAACATCTTTTAATAATCTTTTTATCTCCACTATGACCGCTTATGGAAATGACTTAAAAGCAAAAATTGCTTTTCCGCCGGAAAAATCAGAAAATCCTTTAAGTAAAGTTATCTCCGACGCCGGTTTCACTCAACTTAAAATAGCCGAAACGGAAAAATATTCCCAAATTGCCTATTTTTTTAACGGCTTAAAAGAAGAATCTTTTAAAAATGAATATCGCGTGTTTATTCCTTCAAACAGCGTTCCGCATCGCGAAGAATATCCTGCTATGCGCGCCGAGGAAATTACTGCTCGCGCTATCCAATCTATAAATGAAAGTGCTTTTGGTTTTATTCTAATAAACTACGCCAACGGCGACATTATCGGACACACTGGAAATTTTTCCGCTGTTGAAAAAACTGTTCTTGTTGTAGATGAAGAAATAGGAAAATTAGCTAAAACTTCTCTGGAAAGTGATTCTGTTTTAGTTGTCGTTGGCAGTCACGGCAACTGCGAATACCTCGTCAATCCTTTCACTGGCGTTCCCGAAACCAAAAATACGAAAAATCCCGTTCCCTTTTACCTTATCGGTAAAAAATTTAAAAAAAGCAAAGACTCCCTTTTTACTGAAGAAAATAAAACAATTGGTCTTCTTTCCGATGTTGCTCCTACTATTCTTGAACTTTTAGAAATTCCTAAACCCAAAGAAATGACTGGTGAAAGTCTCTTAAAATATCTTCTCTAATCAAAACCCCCTCTTATTGTTCAGCTTCTTTTTCCTTTCAAACTTTAATTTTTCCGACTTCGTGCTAAAATAAATTTATGCGCTTAATTTCCCGTTTTATCCTTTTTACCTTAGCTAACGCTATTGCCACCATTATTGCCAGCCAATATATTCAAGGCTTTATTATAAAAGACACCGATATCATTACCATTCTTTCTCTTTCCTCTGTTTTAGCCGTCATCAACATCTTTATTAAACCTGTTGTTAAATTTTTCTTTACTCCTTTTATTATTATCACTCTCGGTCTGGCAAGCTTTGCTATTAATGCCGCTATGCTTTATCTCCTTGACTTCTTAAGCCCTGATATTACAATTTCCCCATTAAAGTCCTTGGTTTTTGCCACTCTAGTTTTTACTGCTATAAACATCGTAGTAAACCTATCGGCAAAATCAATTAGCAAAAATAAAGAAAAAACAAAATGATTATAAAAACACTGGAAGTTATTATCTCTGTCGCTTTAATTATTCTTATTCTTATTCAAGAAAGATCATCCGGCCTTTCTGGAACTTTCGGCGGCGGAGAATCCGGAGCTTATTTTAAACGTCGCGGATTAGAACGTATTGTTTTTTATCTTACTATTATTTCCTTAGTAGCTTTTATAACGCTTTCCATCTTAAATTTTGTTTTATAAGACAAAAAAAATCTGGCATCTTCTCACAAAAAAAGAGAGAGTTATTTTCTCCTTCTTTTCTACGATTGGAATTATTTCCACACTTTTTCTCTCTTATATTTATCTGGATAAAATTACTATCTCCGTCCCTGTAAAAGGAGGAAAATTTGTGGAAGGCGTTGTCGGTCAGCCTGTTTTTATCAATCCTATCATCTCCGGCAACAACGATGTGGATCGCGACCTTGTTTCCCTTGTTTTTTGCAATCTTTTTGAGATATCAGATAAAATTGAAAAAAATGGTCTCTCTTGGCACGTCCGCTTAAAAGACAATGTCTTTTGGCACAACGGCAAACGCCTGACAAGCGATGATGTTATTTTTACCATAAACCGCATCCAAGACCCCGACTATAAATCTCCTCTTTCGGCTTCCTGGCAAGGAGTTATTGCTTCTAGGTCAAGCGAAAGAGAAATAACCTTTTCCCTTTCCGCTCCTTTTGCTTTTTTTGAAGATAATCTGAAAAAACTTTATGTTATTCCTAAACATATTTTTGCGGACATTCCTCTAAATAACTGGCGCCTTTCTGACTATAATCTTGAGCCAATAGGCTGTGGTGCTTTTCGTTTTGACTCCTATCAAAAAAAGTCCGATGGTTTCATTACAAAATATATCCTTAAAACAAACGAAAATTACTTTAAGCGTCCTCCTTATATAGAAACTTTAGAATTAAATTTTTACACCTCCGCAGAAAACGCCGCCGAAGATTTTAATCTCGCCAAAATAAACGGTCTTGGCAATATAGATAAAAAACAATCTAGCCTTGTCCGTTTAAATGCCAAGCTTTTTTCTCTTCCTTCCCCGCGCTACTACGCCATCTTCTATAATCAAAACTCTAATATCGCCTTAAAAGACAAAAATGTCCGCCTAGCACTCGATGTTGCTATAGATAAAGATAAAATTATCAAAGACGTTTTTGATGGATTTGGAAATAAAATGATCGGTCCGGTCACATCAAACTTTTTACCCAATTTAAATGAATCTCATTTGGAAAAATTGCCAACTTCTAAAACCGATCCTAAAGATATTTTAGAAAACTCCGGCTGGAAACTTATTGATAATTCTTTTAGAAAAAAAATAATTGGCAAACAAAACATACCTTTAGAATTTGACCTTGTCGTCCCAGAAATTCCAAATCTTGTAGAAACAGCAAATATTATTCAAAAAAACTGGCAAGATATCGGAATAAAAACCAATTTAGTTATTCTCCCGCCAACAGATATTAATAATGAAATTATTAAAAATCGAGATTACCAAATGATTCTTTTTGGCAACATTATTGGAACAAGCCCTGACCTTTTTTCCTTTTGGCATTCTTCGCAAAAATTCTACCCCGGATTAAATCTTTCTCTTTATGAAAACAAAACTGCCGACAAACTTATAGAATCCATCCGTAAAAGTCAAAACGAATCTGAAAGAACAGAAGATTTATCATTGCTGAATTCTTTGATACCGGAAGATCTTCCGGCTTCTTTTCTCTACTCCTCTAGATACCTTTATTTAGTTTCTTCTTTTTTAAAAGGATTTGGTGATAAACTTATCGTCACTCCTGCTGATCGCTTTAGCGATATTACCGATTGGTATATTAAAACTGCTCGCAAGTTTAAATAAAAACAGCTTTTTCCTGCTTTATGCTGGGGTGGCGAAACTGGTAGACGCGCACGGTTCAGAGCCGTGTAGGAGCAATCCTATGGGAGTTCAAATCTCCCCCTCAGCACCAGAATTATATACAAACCTTATTTTCACTCAAAGACTAAATCGCACAAACTTTTTAAGATTTAGTAAAATATATGATTTAATTATAAATAATAACTAACTAGCTCTTGCAAAAAATGACAAATTTTTTTTTAAACACACCCACTCCTCCTCTACTAGAAAAAAATCCAGATGATAGTTGTACAAATCCGTCCATCCTTAAAAAATTCATTTACTATCTATTAATATTTGGAACAGGAATAATTAACGCTTTTTTAAACCCGTATTTCTTTCGCTTTTTATCTTCAATTCTTTTCACCACAGAAGAATTACATTTCTTTGCTTTTTCACCACTTTTTTCACCCTCTCTTCTTCTTTTTTTAGTATTTTACTTAATTACAGAAATAATAACTGTTAGTGTTTTAACTTCATATTTTCTCCGCCACTTTTATTATGACTCTAAAAACTTTTTATTATCTTTTGCTGTTATAGTAGCCATTTTTATTATTATTCAAACAGCTGCTATCAGCACCAACTTTCTTATAGAAGAAAGAAAATATGAATCTAAGCAAGAAAAAGAAAAAATTCAACAAGAAGAAATTCTTAACGATATTGCTAACATAACCCAAACTAAATCGTATGATTTTTCTAACACCATTTTAATTAGTAATCGAAAATCATATAAACTAAACATAGCAGCTATGGACAACAATAAGGCCGTTTGGATAGAACAAACAAAAAACTATCCCCCTTTTCCTAAAAATGTATGGGATGTATACATTTTCGAATTCAACCCAAAAATATCTAATGGCAACATTATTAAAGCAAGCGATTTAAGTGATGCTAAAAACACCTCTCCAGAAAATGTCAATATCTTTAATAACGAAATTTACTGGACACAAGACTTAGACTTATATAAATATGATTACACCTCTAAAGGCCCTATTTTAGTTTTAAAAAACGCCGGTAATTTATTAGAAAAATACGAAAGTACTTTAATCCTTCTTAATAATTCTTTGCTTTCCTATAACTTATTAACTAAGCAAACTAATAAATTAGATTTTAATAAATTTGCCGAAGATTCAGTTCTAAAAAGATCATCCTTTAATAAAAATAAAATCTGTTATCCATACAACAGTAGAAGTTTAGGTATTTATAACACAGAAACCAAAAGTAACACCCTTTTTTCTTTAAAATCCAACAACATTATATCAGATCCACTTCTTGAAGTTATTGATTGTTCAGATAATTATATAACTTACAATTCTAGTGGTGAAATTAATGAAATAGGTGTATACGACTTTAAAAATCAAAAAAATATCTTTACTAAAAAATATTCCAAACTAATATCTGGTGTTCATGCGAAACTTAATAATAATAAACTTTTTTATTCTTTATATAGCTATGCTTCAGATCCACAATATACTTCTCACTCAGATATCTATCAAGTTGATTTAAACAGTATATCCGAAAAAATAATCCTTTCGGAAGATAATTTAGTTATATCAGGTATAAGTCCAAGAAAATATTGGGACACTAATGGTAAATATTTAATTTACTTTAAAGAAACTGGTGTTAAATTTGTACACTATATATATTTTAAAAACATAGAAAACTAACAAATCGACTCCTTTATAAGGTTAAAACTAATAAAATGTGCAACACCAGAATTTTTTAAAAAACAAAACTTAAAAAAACTATGCTCTTTCTTCTTTATGGTGAAAACTCTTTTTCTCGTCTGGAAAAAGAAAAACACCTGATAGAAAAATATAAAGAAAAACACGCCGGCCTTTCGTTAAGCCGTTTTGATTTAAACGAAGAGAATAAAGAAACTCTGGAAAAACTAAAAAGTTTTCTTAAAACTCAATCCCTTTTTGAATCAATAAAATTAGGCTTGGTAAAAGAGCCGTTTTCTCTGCCTCTTTCCAATCTTAAAGAAATCTTTAAAACCGCCACCACTTCCAAAAACACTGTCCTAATTATTTCTTCTTTTAAAAAACCTCCCGCCACCTTTAAATTTTTATTAAACAATAAAGAAATTAAAAAAGAAGAATTTCCAAAACTTTCTGGAAAAAATCTTTCTGATTTTGTTCAAGAACAATCCGAAAAAAGAAAAATAAAAATTGACCGCAACACTTTTAACGCCTTAATAGAATCATCTGGAGAACCTTTTGACATTATTAATAATCTAGAAAAATTATCCCTCCTAAACCGGGAGAAAATATCCGTCTCCGATCTTGAACTTTGCGGCATATCTAAAGATTATGAGTTTTTTTACCTAGTTAAAACCCTATCTGAAGAAAATTTAGCAAAAAAACTTTCCGCTATTTTTATCCTAAAAAGTCAAAATGAAGATCCCGCAAAAATCTTTAACATTCTTTCCTGTCAGCCGCACTTAAGCCAAAAATCTCTTTCTTCTTTTGATAAAGACATAAAATCTGGCCGCTTAGAATATGAAGAAGTCCTCCTCTCTCTTGCTATCTCCTAAATTAAACTTTAAAAAAATACCCGGATGTTTACGGGTATTTTTTTAAACTGAAGATTTTACAACTTTCTTTGCCATTCTAGACTTTAACCTGCCAGCCTTGTTTTTACTTATTAATTTATTTTTAGCCGCCTTATCCAATTTCTTATAAACTAAAGAAAGTTTTACTAAAACCTCCTCCTTTTTTCCTGAAGAAAGGCTTTTTTTATAGTCTTTTATTGCCGACTTTAAAACTCCCTTATCATTTAAATTTTTTTTTCTCCTTCTCTCATTCTGTCTTAAAGCTTTTTTAGCTGATTTTGTATTTGGCATACCGCAAAATAATATCCTAAAAAATCATTAAAATCAAGCTCCCTTAAAAAAGATCACCACCTTAAATTTATTTCATTTAACACTTAAAATCTTTAATTCTTCTCCTATTACCTTAAAATCTTCCAAAAGAGCTGCTAAAAAATTTCTATTATAAACTGCCACTGCCGGATGATACATCGGAATTATTTTTACAAGCCCGTAGGGCATAGCCGCCTCAAAAACCTTTCCGTGTAAAGCGCTAATCTGATCTACCATCTCCGCCAGCCCATATCTCTCCATAACATACATCATTGAAAATCTTCCAAGGGTAATTAAAAACTTGGGCTTTATAATCTCAATCTGCTTGTCTAAAAACGGGGCATAAAGTGATATCTCTTCTGGTAATGGATCTCTATTTCCCGGCGGCCTGTCTTTCACTATATTTGTTATATAAACCTCCTGTCTTGGCAAACTTATAGAACTTAAAAGCTTGTCTAAAATTTTTCCTGCCGCACCGCAAAAAGGCCTGCCCATCTCCGACTCATTCTTTCCCGGCGCCTCCCCCACAAACATAACTTCAGCAAAATGACTACCCTCCCCTATTACCGGCTTTACTCTTGTAGTAAAAAAAGGAGACTCTTTTAGGTTTATCACCTCATCTCTTATCTCTTTAAGCGCCTCATATCTTCTTTTTTTTTCCACCTCATCTATTTCCATTATTCTTATAATAATATTTTACCCACTAATTTGTAAACTCCTCTAAATTTCCTATAATTAGTTTATGAACTCTCTCCCCGTTTTTATCTTTCAATCTTTCTTTCTCCATATCTTCCTTTTTTTAAAACACTGGTATGTTAGTGGTTTTTATCTCTTTACTAAAATCCTTTCCGATCTTTTAGAAGATCTGGATCGCTTCTTTGCTATTAAAATAACTCTCTTTCATCTCTTTTCTCCTCTTTATCAAGATTATTCTTTTGTCGGCTACATTTTAGGACCTATTTTTCGCTCTTTTCTCCTTTTAAGCGGTATTATAATTTACGCCATTCTAATATCTATTTTTACCATTTTATTTTTTTTCTGGTGCTCCCTTCCCGCCTTTATTATTTACCAATCAATTTTTGCCCGCTAACTTATAAAATAATCTCTTATGGAAAATAAAAAAGAAATAGAAGTATTTTTTGATAATAAAAGACTTAATCTCTCTCTTCTGGAAAGAATAATCTTTCGTACTCTTTCCTTTATTTTCTTAAGTATTTTAACTGCCGCCTCCTTTGTTTTCCTTCTCTCCGACCTAAAAAACATCCGCTGGCTTGGCGCTGGTATTATCTTGTTTCTTTTTGACCTTTTTCTTCACCGAAAAAAGGGTGAAAAAAATCTTCTTCTCCTAAAACTCTCCAAGATAAACTGCTCCCCTTTCTTTACTCGTCAGTCTTTAAACATCCTTGAAGAATCCTTTGATAAAACAATTATTTCCGGAGGTGATCTCCGTCTTCATCTTATAAAAATCCTTCTCTCGTTAAAAGAAGTTTTTCATTCTTTAAAACGCTTAGAAATTCAAAAAAAAGAATTTTTTATTCTCTTAAATGAACTAATCAATAAAAGCCAAAAAACTTTAACTAAAAAAAATAGGAAAGAATTACTAACGGAATTAAACGCTATCGCCTCCCTTTCCTGCCACTCTGCTCTTGCCGCAAAAAATCCTTTTGTCTTCCCCTCTGATATTTTATCCGGCGT
>MHLG01000025.1:13149-14424 GCA_001821375.1 Candidatus Liptonbacteria bacterium RIFOXYD1_FULL_36_11
CATTAAGGTTTATTAAAAAAATCCCCGCCAGTATCGGAGGTTTTGCTTTTAACCCCTTTCATAAAAGAACAAGAACAATAAACCGCGCTTGGACTTCCCGCCCTACCCCCACCTTAGACCACTTTAGTACCGACTTAACTAGCCTAGCCAGAAATGAAAAAATTGGCCTTCTGATTGGCCATAAAAAAGAATATGAAGAGATGGAAGATGTTCTCTCAAAACAAAACCGCCCAAATACTATTTTAATTGGCGACCCCGGATCTGGAAAAAATGCCATTATTGCCCATCTCGCCTTCCATATCTTAAAAGACCTTGTTCCAAAAACTCTCTTTGACCAAAGGCTTGTTAGTCTTGAAATAGAAAATCTAATAGCTGGTGCCCCAGAAGCAGAAATTCAAAACCGCATAAAAAAAATAATTGATGAAATTACTTCTTCAAAAAACATTATTCTCTGTATTGAAAATATCCATAACTTAATTAAAACAACAAATCCTGGAGCTGTTTCCTTAGCTGACGTTATCCTCCCCGCTATTTCCTCTGACGCTTTTTCCGTTATTGGCACCACTTCCAAAAAAGATTTTAAAGAAATAACCGAAAAAAACAGTGATTTTTTAAATGCTTTTACTCCTATTAAAATAGAAGAAATATCCGAAGACGAAGCAGAAACAATTCTAATTTTTTCAAGCATCATTTTAGAAAACCAGTACCGTAAAAAAATATCAATTACTTTTCCAGCCGTCAAAACAGCCGTTAAAATCGCTCACCGTTATTTTACCAGCCTTCCCCTCCCAGGAAGTGCGGATAATCTCTTAAAAGAAGCTATTGCTAATACTTTTCACAACGAAGAGAAAATAGTTAATTCCGATTCTGTTATTTCTATCGCCGAAAAGAAAATAAACGTCCCCCTTCACCAAATTAAAGAACAAGAAACTGAAAAACTTCTTAACTTAGAGAGTTTGATTCATCAAGACCTTATCGACCAAGAAGAAGCCGTAAAGGCGGTTTCTGACTGTTTAAGACAATATAGAAGCGGCTTATCCGGCAAAAACGGACCTATCGCCTCTTTTCTTTTTATCGGGCCAACTGGTGTCGGAAAAACTGAACTTTCTAAAATTCTCACTAAAATACAATTTAGCGAAGAATCTGCTATGATTCGCCTTGATATGTCAGAATTTCAAGATAAGCAAAGTTTCTTCCGTCTAATCGGCTCGCCGGATGGCCACATCCCTGGCGTCTTAACAGAAAGCGTTTCCGCTAAACCCTATTCTCTTATCC
>MHLG01000025.1:14437-14579 GCA_001821375.1 Candidatus Liptonbacteria bacterium RIFOXYD1_FULL_36_11
AGAAAAATCCCACCCTGACATTCTAAATATTTTTCTGCAAGTTTTAGACGACGGACGTTTAACTGATAATTTCAGCCACACCATAAGTTTTGAAAACACCATTATTATCGCCACCTCTAACGCTAACTCCGATTACATAAAA
>MHLG01000025.1:14588-24257 GCA_001821375.1 Candidatus Liptonbacteria bacterium RIFOXYD1_FULL_36_11
GATGCCGGAAAAAATATGCCAGAAATTTCTGCTGAACTGAAAAAAAGACTTACCACATTTTTTAAACCGGAACTCGTAAATCGTTTTTCCCGTATTATTGCTTTTAAAAACCTCTCGTTGGAAGATATAAAAAAAATAGCCGCCCTTCAATTAAAAAAACTCGCTAATAATCTCTTAGAAAGAAAAAATATATCTTTAAAATTTTCCGATCCTGCTATTGATAAAATCGCCACCCTCGGCTACAATCCTTCTTTCGGAGCAAGACCACTGAAAGAAGTCATTGATCAAAAAATAAAAAATCCGTTAGCTGAAATTATTTTACGGCGGGAAGCAAAAAGCGGTGACATCTTTGATATAGATTTTAAAGAAGATCAATTTTCTTTTATAAAAAAATAAATGACCACCCAAATCTCAGCTGGCATTATTATTTATCGCCAAACTAAAGATGGAATAAAATTTCTTCTTCTTTATCATGGCCATAACTACTGGAACTTTCCTAAAGGAAAAATAGAAAAAGATGAAAATACTATTGAAACCGCCCTTCGCGAAGTTTATGAAGAAACTGGCTTAAAGAAGCATTATCTAGAACTTAAAAAAAATTTTAAAACTTCCGAACGTTACATTTTCAAAGCTAGGGAAGATGAGAGTAAAATTTTTAAAATCGTTACTTTTTATCTTGCTAAAACCTCAAACCCTATAATTAAAGTCTCTAAAGAACACCTTGGCTACGGATGGTTTTCCTTTTCTGAAGCCATAAAAATACTCTTTCGTTATAAAGGCACTGCGGAAATAATAAAAAAAGCTTACTACCTAATAAGAAAAGAAAGTTATCTTACAAAACACACTGAAAAGCAAAAACAGTTCTATCCCCACCCACACCATTTTCTAACTCCTCCCTTAAAAAAAACTTCTCCGGAAAATAACTAAAAAGCTCTCGTTTATTTTTTATTTAATCTTTAAAAACTTAAATTTCTCTACCTCCCTATATTTTACCTCCTCTTTCTAAATCAGCGATATTTAATAACAAAAACTGCCTTTTCAGGCAGTTTTTATTTAAAATCATTCCTAAGCTCTACTTTTACTTTTTTACTTCTTCCACTACTTTTTTAAAAACCTCCGGATGAAACTCCGCTAATTCCGCCAAAACTTTTCTATCTAAACCAATACTTTTATTTTTTAGAAGGTTTATAAATTTACTATAAGAAATTCCTTCCTCCCTTACCGCCGCATTTATCTTTGTTTGCCACAACGCCCTAAAATTCCTTTTTTTCTCTTTTCTCCCGCGAAACTTTCTCGGAAGAGAGTGTAATAAAGCCTCTTTAGCCGCTCTTTCTTTTGATTTTCTTCCCCATCTGAATCCTTTTGTTAGCTTTAAATTCTTTGCCCTTTTTTTATTTGCCGTCTTTCCTCTTTTTACTCTTGGCATTTTAAAATTTTAATTATTCACTCAATATTAATTTTTGACTCTTTTTATTAGACTTTTCATTGGATAATCTAATCCTAGAAACTTTCTTCTCTCTTGCTTCGCTCCAGAACTTTTTTTAGAACGAAAATGGCAAACGGACATTTTTCTCCTTAAAACTTTTCCATTCTTCGTTATTCTTATTCTTTTTGAAAACACTTTTCTCATATTTTTTATCTTTTTTTATTATATTTATAAGTTATTTACTGGTCTGCACCTGCGCCACAAAACCTCGGCCTGCAAATTTTATCGGTGCTATGATTTTATGTTCTATTGTTATCGCTTTTAAAAACTCCTCAAGTTTTGATCTTCCCCAATCTTTATTTGCTTTTTCTCGCCCTCGTAAAAATATCATTATTTCCACTTTATGCCCCTCACTCAAAAACTCTTCAACCTTCCTCATCTTTACTTCTAAATCATTTTTTGCCGCCCTTGGAGTAATTCTTATTTTCTTTAACTCGGAAATTTTCTGACTCTTTCTTTGTTTTCTTTCCTCCTTCTCTTTTTGATACCTAAATTTATCAAAACTTATTATTCTTGCCACGGGAGGATTAGCTAAAGGTACTACCTCTACAAGATCAAGCCCCTTTTCCATTGCGAGTTTAAGCGCCGCCTCCAGCGACATTATTCCTAGATTACCGCCATTTTCGCTAATCACTCGAAGCTCTCTTGCTTTTATAAAATGATTTACCTTTATATTCTGAATATTAAAATATTTTTAAAAAATTAATTACGACTAATATTGATATATCTCGCTAAAAATAATAAATAGTGGAGATGATGGGAATTGAACCCATGTCCGAAGTTGAGCCATAAAAGTTTCTACAGATATAGGTAAATTTTATTTTTTACCTTTCGGTAAACGAGTAAAAATTTATAATTTACCAAAAAGTTTTTACCCGCCAAACCTGTTTTTTTCTCCCACTCCCCAAGTTTAAAAGAGTAAGAAAAGCTTATACTTTTACACCGCTTCCACTCCTATAAGCAAAAAGTAGAGCGACGCCTCAGCATAAAAGCTAAGGTTACAACCAACTTAAGCGTAAGCTAAAGCCGGTTGTCTGTTGAATAAGTTGGCACTTATTTTTTTGACGTTTTTAAGGTCTCGTCAAACCTACCTGCCACTTTTATAACAAAGAAACTCCGTCGAGCCCTTTCACCCCCATATTATCTAATCCTCTAATTTTTTAAGTCTTACTTCTATTTTCCTTTTTTCGTCTCTTTCTCTTATTTTTTCCCTTTTATCAAACTTCTTCTTTCTCTTAGCTAATCCCAGTAAAACCTTCACTAACCCAGCCCTATCATAAACCGACAAAGGCACTAAAGTCAAGCCTCTTTCTTTTACTTTTAAAGAAAGTTCCGCCATCTCGCTTCTATGCAAAAGTAATCTTCTACTTCTCTTAGAATCATACTCTTCTGTTAAATTTAAAGGTTGATATGGCGCTATATCACACCCAATTAAATACATTTCTCCACCTCTAAAAACAGCGTAAGTACCTGTTAAACTCATTTTTCCACTCTTCACCGCCTTTACTTCCCCTCCTTTCAACTCTATCCCTGCCTCTATCTTTTCCAGTATCTCATAATCAAATCTTGCCTTTTTATTTTCTGCTAACGTCATATCTAAAATATAATTTAATTATCTCATTTTCACAAACAAAAAGCGGCCTTCTCTAAGCCGTTAATATTTTACAAACCTTATTTAACTAGATAAAAAAGGAAGAAAAGCGTCTTTTACTAACCTTTTTATCCTTTCTAATCTCCTTCAACTCCAAATGTTAAATAAATCACTACCGCTAAAAAGAAAAAATATGAAGCCAGTAAAAGAATTTCCCAAAAAAATAAAACTACCAAAGCAGAAAAGATAAAACAAATTCCGGAAAAACTGCTACACGTAGATACAGCTCCCTCTCCAAACAATTAATTTCTCCATTCATCTAAGCTGAAAAAAACCGAAAGTAAAAAATAATCGCTAATCCAAAAAACAAAATCCGCCAGAACATCTTCTTCACATTATCTTTTATCTTTTCTTCTCCTTTAAAAATCAAGTTTCTTTCTCTTTTATACTCCTTTTCCTAACCTCCATCAACCATTATAAAACCTTAACAAAACCGTTTTATTATAATAGAATGAAGCCACTATGGCAGAAAATAAAAAAGATAAGAACCCACCCAAATTACCAAGCAAAGCAGGTCTTTCTAAATTAGAAAAAGAAACTCTTTCTTTTTGGAATGAAAAAAAGATTTTTTTAAAATCCTTAAAACAAACCGCTAAAAATAAAAAGTTTATCTTTTATGAAGGACCCCCTTCCGCCAATGGCCGCCCTGGCCTTCATCACGTCCTCGCCCGTTCTTTTAAAGACATTATCTGCCGCTATAAAACTATGCAAGGTTTTAATGTCCCCCGCCAAGCCGGCTGGGACACACACGGCCTTCCCGTAGAAATACAAGTAGAAAAATCTCTCGGTCTAAAATCCAAAAAAGATATTGAAAATCTTGTCCCCGGCAATAAAAGAGAAAGTATTAAATTATTCAATCAAAAATGTCGCGAATCAGTCTGGCAATATCGCGACCTCTGGGAAAATCTTACTAATCGCATGGGTTACTGGCTTGAAATGGAAAATCCTTATATTACTTACGATTCAAAATATATTGAATCCCTTTGGTGGATTTTCAAAAAAATTTCCGATAAAGGTCTTCTCTACCAAGGACATAAAGTTATTCCCTGGTGCCCCCGTTGCGGCACCGGCCTCTCCTCTCACGAAATTGCCCAAGGCTATAAAACCGTTACAGAAAACTCCATCTATATCAAATTTAAACTCCTCCCTAAACAAAAAATTGATAAATTCTTCACGGATGAAAAAACTTATATTCTTTCTTGGACTACCACTCCTTGGACTCTTCCTGGAAATGTCGCTCTCGCCGTCGGAGAAAAAATAAAATATATCGCGGTAAGAACTCCAAAAAAAGAGCTTCTTATTTTAGCTAAAAACCTCTGGAATAAAAATCTTTTTGAAGGAAAGATTGAAAAAGAATTTTCCGGTAAAGAATTACTCGGCTTAAAATATAAACCGTTTTTTAATATAAAAGAGCTTATCTCCTCTTCTTCTTATCAAATCTACCCCGCTGATTTTGTTACCACCGAAGACGGCACTGGCATCGTCCACACCGCCGTTATGTATGGCGAGGATGATTACCAGCTTGGAACTAAATTTAATCTTCCCGCAATTCACACTGTCAGCGAAGACGGAAAATTTAAATCAATCGTTCCTGAATTTTCTGGCCTCCCCGTAAAAAACACTGACACCGAAAATAAAATAATCTCTCATCTTGAAAAAAACAACTTTCTTTTAAAAACCGCTCCCTACAAACATGAATATCCTTTTTGCTGGCGGTGCGACAGTCCCATTCTCTACTACGCCCGCTCTTCCTGGTTTATAAAAATGAGCAGCTTAAGAAAAGAGCTCCAAAAAAACAATGAAAAAATAAACTGGGTCCCCGCCCATATTAAAGAAGGCCGTTTTGGTGAATGGTTGAAAGAAACAAAAGACTGGGCTATTTCTCGCGAACGTTACTGGGCAACTCCCCTTCCAATCTGGCAATGCCAAAAAGGCCACCTTAGCATTATTAGCAGTTTAAAAGAACTTGATGAAAAATCTTTCTCTTCTGGAAATGAATTTATTATTATGCGCCACGGGGAAGCAGAGTCCAACGTAAAAAAAATATTAAGCTCTTCGCCGGAAAACAATCATCATCTTACCGAAAAAGGAAAAAAAGAAGTTGCCCTGTCTGCAAAAAAACTCAAAAAAGAAAAAATAGATATTATTATCTCTTCCGATATTCTCCGCGCTAAAGAAACTGCCGTTATTATAAAAAAAGAATTGGAAATAAACGAAGTTATTTTTGACTCCCGCCTCCGCGAAACAAATTTTGGCGATTGGAACGGTCAAAATATTAGTGTTTACAAAAAAATATCAAAAAACAAATTAGATTTTTTTCTAAAGTCAGCTCCTAACGGAGAAACCCTAAAACAAGTAAAAACAAGAGTTTTTTTAGCCTTAAAAGACATAAATAGCCGCTATAAAAATAAAAAAATTCTTATTGTCAGTCATGGCGATCCCCTTTCTGTTTTAGCCGGCGCCGCTCTCGGCTTGCCTAATAAAGAAATTTTGGAAGAAAAAAAATACCTCCTAAAAAAATCTGAATTTAAAAAGATATCCTTCAAAAACTTTCCTTTTAGCGATGAGGGGGATTTAGATATTCACCGCCCTTTTATAGATGAAATCTTTTTAAAATGCGCCGAATGCGGCGAAAAAATGGAAAGAGTAAAAGAGCTTGCCGATGTCTGGTTTGACTCCGGCGCTATGCCTTTCGCCGCTATTAACTACCCCTTTAAAAACTGTCCTCTTATAGAAAAAAACAAATTTTTCCCTGCCGATTATATTTCTGAAGGTATAGATCAAACTCGCGGTTGGTTTTATACTCTCCTTGCTATCTCTACTATTATTAAAAACTCCACCCCTTTTAAAAACGTTGTTTGTCTTGGATTGATTCACGATAAAAACGGGCAGAAAATGTCTAAATCGCGCGGTAATATTGTAGACCCGTGGGAAATGATGGATAAATACGGAGCCGATTCCTTACGCTGGTACCTTTATACCTTAAACGATCCCGGCGATGCCAAAAATTTTAACGAAGAAGACTTAAAAAAAATATCCCAAAATGTTTTTGGTATTCTTAAAAACTGCCTCATTTATTGGCTTACCTATGGAACTAAAAATATAAAATTATTTATTCGTCCATCCCATCCTTTAGATCTCTGGCTCTCTTCCCGCCAAAATCAAACTATCTCTGAAGTCACTTCCTTTCTTGAAAAATATGATATTATTCGCGCCGCTAAATCTATTGAAAGTTTTATTAATGATCTTTCCCGTTGGTATATCCGCCGTTCTCGCGGGAGGTTCCAAAATCCAAAAAATAAATCCGACATCTCCTCCGCCTCAAAAACTCTTTTTGAAGCCCTTCTTGCTTTAAGTAAACTTATCGCCCCCTTTTCTCCTTTCTTTTCTGAATTTCTTTATCAATCACTTTTAAAAAACTCAAAAAATAAATTTAAAGAATCCGTCCATTTGGAAAACTGGCTCAAAACCGCTGGTAAAGTAAATAATAAGAAACTTCTAGAAGATATGGAAATTATCCGCCGTCTTTCAAGTCTTGCTCTCGCCGAAAGAGAAACTGCTGGTATTAAAATCCGCCAACCGTTAAAAGAACTAAAAATAGAAAAAATAAATATTTCTCCCGCTCTCTTAGAAATATTAAAAGATGAGGTAAATGTTAAATCTATAACTTTTACCTCAAAACTTCCCAAAGAAAAAGAAGTTGAACTTGATATTGATATAACTCCTGAATTAAAAAAAGAGGGCGCTATTAGAGAATTAATTAGAGCCATTCAATCCTTGCGAGGTAAATCTAATTTAAAACCCGGCCAGACAGTTAATCTCTATCTTGAAAATTACTCTCCTGAGATAAAAAATATTTTTGAAGAAAACTGGCCGGAAATTAGTCGCGCTTGCTCCCTTAAAAAACTTCTTTTCAACTCAACCTCCTCTTCTCTCACTAAAGAGCAAATTTCCATTCCTAATCTTGGAGATCTAATTTTCTCCTTAAAATAAAATCCGCTGGGAATAAAATCCCCAGCGGAACAAACTTTACTAATTAACTTTCTTAACTTCCTCCGCCTCCCTCCTTTATTTCTCCCCACGGAATAGTTAGGTTAATTTCTTTTTTCATATTATAGGAAAAAAGAATAACCGGCATTCCCAAATTAAAAACCTTTATTTTATACTCTTCATTTGGTATAACGCCGCTAACCTGAATTTCTCCCGAAGCCGACTTTATTTCCCCACTGCTAACATTTTTATATCCTAAATGTCTCAAAAGCCATTTTCCTTCATTTACAGAAGAAACATCAGCGTAAAAAGAATTTTCCTCTACAATTGTATTCTCTAATATTTCCCCCCCCCTCCATATATTCTTGTACGCCTGATAATCTACAAGAAAGTCAGTCAAGAAAATAGAAACAAGAAAAATAGGAAAAATGAAAGAAAAACACACTCCATCACTTTTTTTATAATTCACATTTTCTTCTCCCCTCCTTTCTTTTATATCAAAAAGAAAAGCACAACAAGCAACAATAGACTGAAAAATAAAGAAAAGAAAAGAAAAAAGAATTTTCCAGTTTTGGTCTGAACAATCTTTGAACTGCATAGTCGTATCCCAAAAACCACTCGCAAAATTAAAAACAACAAAACAACCCAAACAAGCTAACCAAACTTTCATCATTTCCTTCTCCTATGCTTAGAGCCCATCCGGCTATTATATTATGTAATTCAAAAAACTCCCGAAATTATACTTCTTTTTTTTCATTATGTCAACTTAAAATATGCGCAAAAAACCTGCTTTATCCCGCAATTGTGAGATAAGGTAGGTTTTTAAATTTTTAATCTCAACTTATTTTTATATTTCAATCACCACCGGCAATACCATCGGTCTTCTTTTTGTTTTATTAAACAAAAACTGCCCAATCTGGTCTCTTATCAACCCTTTAAAATAATCAATATCAACCTCTTGGTCTAGTGGTAATCTTCCAAAAATCCCTCTTATCCTTCTTCTTATCTCGTCTAAAATCTCCTTATTTTCTTTAAGATAAATAAACCCGCGTGAAATTATATCGGGATTTTTTAAAATCTTCCCGCTTTGCTTATCCATTGTAGCTATAATTACAACCATTCCTTCTTGCGCCAGCACTCTTCTATCACGAAGAACCACCTCTCCTACGTCTCCCACTCCGAGCCCGTCCACCATCACGTAATATGCCGGCACTGTTTCCTTTATAACCTCCACCTTTAATTTAGATATTTCCGCCACTTGTCCGTTATCCATTAAAACACAATTTTCTCTTTTTACTCCTGCTTCTACCGCGTTATTTACATTAGTATACCGCATAAAATAATACCCATGTATTGGAAAAAAGAACTTTGGTTTTATTGCTCTTAACACCGCCTTTATATCTTCCTGCGGTCCATGGCCGCTCGCGTGTAAATCCATAAAAGCCGAACGGTGTATAATTGCTCCTTGTCTTGCTAAATTATCCATTAAAGTTTGCACACTTCTCTCATTTCCCGGAATAATTGACGATGAAAATATTACTGTGTCTCCCGGTTTTATTCTAATATGCTTGTGCTCCCCTAATATTATTTTCATCAAACTCGCGTTTGTTTCTCCTTGCGCTCCAGTTGAAACTATTAAAATCTTTTCGTCTTTATATTTACGCACATCTTCAAGAGGCACTATCAGCCCTTGCGTCATTTTTATATATCCAAGATTTTGCGCTATCTTCACATTCTCCTGCATAGACCTTCCGGAAATTACTACTTTTCTCCCACACCTTTCCGCTATCTGCATTACCGTACGAATTCGGTCTAGTAAAGAAGCAAATGTTCCGACAATTATCCTTCCCGGCGCTTTTCTAAATACTTCTTCAATATTCTGTTCTACGGTTTCTTCCGAAACTCCTTTACCGGGTTTTTCCGCCGCCGTGCTATCTAAAAAAATAGCCTGCACTCCTTTTACGCTTATCTTTTCAAACATCGCCATCCCTTGCGCATTTCCCTCTTTGTCATACTCCATTCTAAAATCTCCTAAATTACACATATTCCCCGCTGGAGTTTTTAAAAGAACAATTATTGAATCCGGTATGGTGTGCATCCCGCCAAAAAACTCCGCCGAAAAATTATCGGAAATTCTCACCGTATCCCCCGCCTTCACTTCCTCAAAAATAAGTTTTGGCGCATTTGGAAATTCTTCCTGTCTTCTTTTTATAATTTCTCTTGAAAGCGCTGTGGTATAAATTGGCGGATTGCCGATTTTTTCCATTATGTAAGGAATGGCTCCAATATGGTCTAAGTGCGCGTGGGTAATTATTAAAGCTTTTACTTTATCTCTATTTTCCTCAAGATAAGTTACATTTGGAATAATAAAATCTATTCCCGGTGTTTCCTCTTCCGGAAACTGCAATCCCGCATCAATTATCACTATCTCGTTATTATACTCAAAAAACATCATATTCCGCCCTATCTCCTCAAGCCCTCCAAGCGGCACAAAACGAAGCGTGTTTTCTTTTTGCACGCTTTTTACTCTTCTCAAAAAATA
>MHLG01000025.1:24286-36808 GCA_001821375.1 Candidatus Liptonbacteria bacterium RIFOXYD1_FULL_36_11
ACTCTCATTTACTATTTTTCTTTCCATTATTTTTTAAATTCTACTAAACGCACACCCTTAATAAATAACAAATAAGTAAGCTGAATGCGCTTTTTTTTACTAAAGAGACTTAATCTTGTCTTTATTATATTCTAAAACTTTACCTTTGTCAAAAACTATTTAATTCTTCACCTCCAACTTTTTTCCTATAAACAAACTTTTAGTATCACTCTTATTTACTCCTCCACAAAAACCTCTTTTATCGGTACTAAGCTCGAATTAGTCGGCAAAGTAAAATAAAAAGTCGTTCCCCTATTTAACGTTGATTCCGCCCATATCTGTCCACCATGCTGCCTAATTATATTTCTAGCCATATACAATCCTAAACCAGTTCCCTCCGTCTGAAATTTTAACACGTTTGTCGCTCTAAAAAACTTTTTAAAAAGCTTACCTATCTCATCTGGCGGTATTCCTATTCCTGTATCTGTAACCGTTATTTTTACAAACGGCTCATTTTTTATTTTTTCTAAAGCAATTCTCACCTCCCCATTTTTAACATTATACTTTATAGCATTTTCTACGATATTATTTATTGCTATTGCCATTTTTTGCTTATCTATTTTTAAAACAAAATTTTTCTCTTCTGGCCGGTCAAAATATAAAGCAATGCCATGCTGTTTTGCCGATACTAAATGTTGCGCCAATATCTGCTCCATAAAACTGACAAATTCCACATCCTCCATCTGATAGCCAAATTTTCCCTCTTCAATTTTTGCCACATCCAATAAATCATTCACCGTCTCTAAAAGTTTTACCGCCGCTGTCTTTCCGTTATTTATAATCTCTTTAAACTCTGCCGGCATTTTTTCCTCTCCTGCTAAACTCTCAAAAGTCCACGATATTGCGTTTAATGGAGTTCTAAGTTGATGTGCCGCCACCGTCACAAACTCACTTTTAGAATGCGCCGCCTCAATCTCCCTCGTCCTGTTTCTCACAATTTTCATAAATCCTAAAAGAGTGTTTTTATCATCTAAAATCTTTACCGTCGTCACCCTCAACTCTAAAACCGGATCTGAAAAAGATAAATCCGCTACCTGCGGAAACATTCCCGCTTCCGACCTCGCTATCACCACCGGCGCGAGCGACGGAAACATTACCTGCGCCATTAATTTAAACCGCGCCTCTGAAGCTTTTTGTGGCGTAAAATCTTTTCCTAAAACCTCTTCTGCTTTTATTTTAAAAATTTCTTCTGCCGTTAAATTAAAAACCATTATTTTAAAATTTGGGTCATATGCTATAACCCCATCCTGCAAACTGATTATCATTCCTTCTAACTGTTTCTTTTTCAACTGTATCGTAAAATTTGCCTTTGCTAATCGGTAATTATTTATAAATATCACCGCCGCTATTCCTAAAAAAACTAAAGAAGATATAAACACTAAATACCCGGGAACATAAAAAATCTCCATCAAAATAATCGCTGTCGCTAATCCCAAAAAAATCCAAAACAGCCGCATATCCGGCCTCTTTAAATAAAAGATTATTTTATCCCAAATCTTTTCCGAGCTTCCCATTAACTTAATTATAACCCAACTCTCATTTAATAAAAACCGGCGCGTGACTTTCTCACACGCCGGACAATACTAATTTACTTTTTTAACTTGCGTAACCAACCGAAAGGCAGTCGGCATCGCAGACGTTATTAAGCCAACAGAAGAGCCAGTCCCACTTGCTATTGTCATTCCGGTAGAAATAGAGCACAGCGCGGCAACCATTCGAACAGCGAAGAACAAGACCGGAGAAATCCAAATAAGTGATTTTGCGTTCCCAGTAAAGCCGCTCAAGAACGCTGTTTTCCTTATTGACCTGGTAGTCTTCCCACAGACCGATAAAAACATTCCCGCCAAAACGAATAAAATTCTGTTTTTCTTTCAGGCGTCGAAGTTTTTCTTCACCCGTGATTGAACTCTCGCCTTTTTGCAGACAAGTTTCAAAAATAATTTTTGCCAGTTCAATCTCGGTCAGAGCCAGCGAGCGCTGGTCAATATCCTCCTCGCCCGAAAACCCATCGCTATCAATTAGACCTTTCCAAACCGTACAGCCCTCGTCAATGAATTCGGCGGGGTTGAAAGGTTTGGTTGGAACGAACTTTTTGATAGGAATAATTTCTGCGATCCCACGCAATACCCGTAAAATTTTCCCTAAATCTCCTTGGCGAAGTTTTGTCACATCGTCGGGAGAAAATCCCGCCTTGGCCAAAGCATCCGCCAACTGATTCATACTGCCAATTGAATAGTCAGAAGACATTGTCTTCTTCCTTTCTGGACCTGTTCCGCAGAACTCGTCCTGTGCTGTTAGATTTGGCAAAATTTATTTGCCACAGCAGAAAAAAACTTTAAAATCAGTTACTTTCTGCTATGGCAAATTGTGAAATTAAAGTATCAAAAAACTTCCTATACTATATAACTATTTCTTTATAAGTCAATACTATATTCTAAACTCCTGTAAAAAACACTTATAGAATCCAATCCTTTTTCTCCGCCTGTCATTCCGGTAAAAACCGGAATCCAGTTATAATTCCTATTATATCCTGAGTTCTTAACGAAGGACTACCTACTGCTTTTTAACTTTATTTACTCCCCGCCTACCACCTGCCTGCTGGCAGGCAAGGAGTGAACTTTTAACTAATTTTTCTCGTTTCCCTCGTCTCCAAACTCTAACTAAAAAAAACACTTTATAAATAAAAATATTTTTCTAATTTACTTTTTTTATATTCTTTCTTACTTTATTAACCTTTATCTATCTTATTTTTAGTTTCTCTTTATCTTACTTTTCAACTTTATAGACTTTATGAACTTTTAACTTTCCTCGTATATTCTAAACTCCGGTAAAAAACACTTTATAGATAAAAATATTGCGGAAAGCGAGCTGGTATGGTCTTTGACTTTAGTTGAAGTAGCTCGCTTGAGCACGAGTGGTAATTTTCTCGCTGGGAAAATTAACCACGTTTTTTATTTATAAAGTATTTTTTATTTTCTTCATCTCCCCCCAACTTTCCCCTTCTTTTTCTTCCACTACCAAAGGCACTGATAATCTGAAAGCTCCTTCCATTTCCTTTTTTATAATTCTCGCCGCCTCCTCTTTAACTTCTTTATCAACTTCAAACAAGAGCTCATCGTGTATTGTTAAAAGCATTTTCACCTCTTTGCCTCGCCACCCCTCCTCTCTTAAAACTTTATCCACCTTTATTAACGCCAGTTTCATAATATCCGCTCCTAATCCTTGCGTCGGCATATTTATTGTCACTCTTTCCGCCTGTGCCCTAAACCTTGGCGAAGATGAATTTATTTCTGATACTTTTCTTCTTCTTCCAGAAAGCGTCGTCACATATCCTAAAGTCCTCGCCTCTCTCTTTATATTCTCTTGCCACCTTTTTACATCCGCAAAATTTTCAAAATAATTTTCAATAAATCTCCCCGCCTCTTCTTTTGAAACTCCACTCGTCTCCGAAAAAGCATTCCGCCCCATTCCGTAAACAATGCCAAAATTCAAAGTCTTTGCCACCCTCCTCATCTCCAATGTTACTTTTTTCGGCTCTGTCTTAAATATAAAAGAAGCGGTTGCTGTATGTATATCCCCGCCACTCTTAAAAACTTCCATCATCTTTTTATCTTGCGAAAGTGAAGCTAAAATTCTTAACTCCATCTGTGAATAATCAAAACTCAAAAACACTTTTCCTAAATCTGGCACAAACGCCTCTCTTAATGGTTTAGCTCTGTATGACTCTTGTGGCACATTTTGCAAATTTGGTTTTTCCGAACTTAATCTTCCTGTCCCTGTTCCTGTCTGCAAATAAGAAGTGTGCAATCTCCCATCCGCTTTCAGCATCTCTAAAATCGGCTCCGTGTAAGTGGACAACATCTTAAATTCTTCGCGATAACTTAAAATCAGTTTAACAATCTCATGCTTATCTTTTATTCTTATTAAATTTTCATAACTAGTGGAAACCGCCCCGCCCGCCGTTTTTTTCACTTTTTCTGCAGAAATTTTAAGCCTCTCAAACAAAACTTCCGTTATCTGCTTCGGAGAATTTATGTTAAATTTTATCCCCGCCGCTTTGTATATTTTTTTTTCAAGAGTTTTTACGCTTTCCCTTATCTCCTCCTCCAACTTCTTTACTTTTTTCTCCTCCACTTTTATTCCCGTAACCTCCATCACTGCTAAAACCGGAACAAGCGGCATTTCTATTTTTTCAAAAACATCTTTCAATTTATTTTTTTCAAGCTCCCTTTTGGTAAAAATAAAAGCTTCCTTTAAATTATTTTCTCTTTCCTCCCAGTTCTTCTTTAAAAATCTCTTAAAAACATAATCCGGCTCATAATTTCCCGCATCCGAATCTAAAAGCCAAAACGCCACTCCTAAATCAAAATAAGGTCCCAAAAGCCCTCCTTTTACCTTTTCTTTTAAATTAAAACCAACCTTCAATTTATTATTCTTTTCAAAATCTTTTCTATTATTTAGAATAAGCTCAACTTCCCCCAAATCAATATTACCTATTATCTCTTCCTCTTTATAAAAAAGATTTAAATTATTTTTTTCTTTTTCTTTAAAATTTTCCCCGCCGATTCTTTTTACCAAACTCGCAAATCCCATCTCTTCAAAAAACACTTTTAGTTTTTTATTATCCGTTTCTTTCATCTCAAGCTCTGAAATTTTTCCTAAATCAATCGGCGCATCACAATCAATCGTCGCCAGCTTCTTTGAAAATATTGCCTCCTTTTCAAACCCAATAAGTTTTTTTGCGTTTTTATCTTTCTCATCTATGTTTTTAAAAACCTCCTCCACTGTCCCGTATTTTTTTAACAAAGGCACCGCCGTCTTCGGTCCCACTCCCGGCACTCCTTTTATATTATCGGAGTTGTCTCCCACTAACCCTTTATAATCAGCTACTTGCTTCGGCTTCACTCCAAATTTTTCCTCTACTCCTCTTTCGTCATAAACCGTCATCTCGCTTATTCCCTTTTTAAAAGTTTCCACTATCACTCCTGCTTCATCATCCACTAATTGCGTCGCATCTAAATCCCCCGTTAAAATAATTATTTTCTCCGCTTTTCCTTTAAACCTCTCCGCCGCCGTTCCTATTAAATCATCCGCCTCATATCCCGGCATCTCAAAAGTTTTTACTTGAAACGCCTCAAACACTCTTCTCGCTCCAATAATCTGCGAGATAAGCTCATCCGCCGCCTTTGGTCTCCCCGCTTTATATTCCCCATACTCCTTTTTCCTCATCGTCTCCTCCGGTCGGTCAAAAAAAGCCGCCGCATAATCCGGCTTTCTCTCTCTTAAAATTTTAAGCAAAACAGAAGACAATCCATAAAGCGCCCCCGTCTGCTCCCCTTTTAAATTAGTTAAAGGCGGCAACGCGTGAAAACATCTGTGTATTATTGAATTTGCATCTATTAAAATCAACGTCTTCATTTGCTTTTATTATAACCTCCTCGCTCTATAAAATAAAAACCGGCGCGTATAAATACGCACCGGGCAACAACTACTTTTTATCACCTTATCTACCACTGCAGTTGCGGAACGACCAAACGATTGCGACACTCGGCATCCAAGACGGAGGAGAGCCCAAACCGGCACACCTCAACAGAGAGCTCATCGCTGGAGCAGACATCCACGCAAGCAACGAAGAAATTATCATGCGACTTATATAAGAAAAGGGTCACATAGCAGTCGGTCCGCAGCCACTGGCAATGTTTTTGGACGAAAACTTTTATCTGATGCGGAGTCAGACAAATTTTGCCTACATTATAACTTAATTCGCCAAACATTTGCGCGAAAGTGGCATTATCACACATTTCGCGTACGACTACCGGCATTTCGACCGTGGGATGCCCTAGCTCATCGGCGCCGTAATTCTTGAAGTCGGAATCAATACTGACGAACAAATCTGCCGCGTCCGCCAGACCTTGGCTGCCGTCGGTCGGATCAATGATAAGCGGAGGGGAAATCACTTTGGAAAATTTCGCCGTTTCCGCTTGAATAAAACAGCCTTCAATAGCGGCCTGTAAATGAAGCCGCAATAAATTAATATTAAAAGGATATCCACCCTTTTGACGCAACTGCCGCTTTATTTCCCACAGCTGTCCGTCAACCTCATAATACTGGCCTGCGACTGGTATAGCCATGACGATTCTCCTTTGTAATATAAAATGGTTGTTTATTAGCAAAATTAATTTGCTATCAAAAAACTTCCTATACTATATAACTATTTCTTTATAAGTCAATACTATATTCTAAACTCCTGTAAAAAACACTTATAGAATCCAATCCTTTTTCTCCGCCTGTCATTCCGGTAAAAACCGGAATCCAGTTATAATTCCTATTATATCCTGAGTTCTTAACGAAGGACTACCTACTGCTTTTTAACTTTATTTACTCCCCGCCTACCACCTGCCTGCTGGCAGGCAAGGAGTGAACTTTTAACTGTTTTTTATCTCTACCTCTCTTCCCTCCTTTAAATGCTTAAACTTTATTTTAACCGCTCCCGTCGTTCTCGCTTCTCTCACTCTCTCCGGCCACTCCACCAAAACAACATTTTCCGGATTTTCTAAAATCTCTCTCCATCCAAGAATTTCCAAATCTCCATCTTTTAAACGATAAGCATCCGCGTGATACGCCTTTAAAAAGCCCGTCTTTTTTAGTAAACTATACTTTTTTATTAAAACAAAAGTTGGACTGGTTATTTTTCTTTTTACTCCCAGAGCTTTTAAAAACCCTCTTGCAAAAGTTGTCTTTCCCGCTCCCAATTCCCCCTCTAAAGTTATCATTAAAGCCCCCTTTCTCTTTTCTTCTTTTTTTACTAAAATTTTCGCCGCCTCTTCCGCCACCATCATCATCTCTTCTTCGTTTTTTATTATTATTTTTTTTCCAAAAATCATTTTATAAATTTTTATTACTCCTCCGCTTTAATAAATTTACTTAAAATCAATGCCGCCACAAATGCCATTATTACTGAAACAGCGACTCCGGCTAAAACAGCGTCTATAACAACCGGCCTAACTAAATATTTTTCTTCTCCTTGAGCTGTAGAAAAATTATCTTTTAAAATCTCTTCTGTAAATTCATTTGCCTTCCCCTCTGTCACTTTTTCCGTCCAAAAAAATTTTTCTCCTTTTCTGGCAAAACTTTTTCCCTCTTCCGCTACCCCAAAAAACTCCTTTTTATCAATAAGTTTTCCTTCTTTACTATAAAGAAAAACCGACTCCCCGTTATTATTTAAACTAATCTTTGTTTCCTCTTGTTTTAAAGATAAAAAATTATCTCCCTGTATTTCTTTGTTTTTAAGAACAAACTTCTTCCCGCTCTTGTCTTCTATTCTCCATCCTAAAAGATTTACTTTATCTTTTCCGTTATTATAAATCTCTATAAATTCCCCCTCGCTGTCTTTTCCTTTTGGATTCGGAAATATCTCGTTTATCACTACCACCATAAAAAAATAATATCCCCTATACTCTTAAAATAAAAGCCCAGCCATAGTTTTATATAAAACCAGAGCTGGACTATCTTATAATTAACTTCTCCCCACTTCAAAAACTAATAAAGAAATGAATAAAAACTTACTCAAACCAGCGCCACGAACGTCTTATTTTAATTGATTTATAAATAAACTGTTTGAAGCTTTAAATTTTCATCTATAAAATAACTAGTCAGAAAACTCTGATTTTTTAATCAGAGGAAACGGGAACCGGTTATTTTGTCTGAAAATTTAAGTAAAAAGAGTATTATTTACTCAATTAAAATATTAGAGAGTGGTACTGGTTTGGAGTTAACTCACATTAAAACCCTGCTTCTTCCAACAACTTTTGTTCCCTTGTCTTTATTCCTAAATGTTTGTATGCCGCCTCCGTTATCACTCTCCCCGCCGGCGTCCTATGTAAAAACCCGACACTCATTAAGTATGGCTCATAAACTTCTTCTATCACACCTCTTTCCTCGTTTAAAGCCGCCGCCAACGTCTCAATTCCCACCGGCCCTCCATTAAATTTTTCTATCACCACCTGAATCAACTTCCGGTCATGTGGTTCAAGTCCCAAAAAATCAACTTCTAAAAGTTCCAATGCTTTTTTTGCTATTTCTTCTGTCACTATACCGTCTCCTCTAACTTCCGCGTAATCTCTCGCTCTCTTTAAAAGACGATTAGCTATTCTCGGTGTCGCTCTGGAAGCTTCCGCTAAAATTCTTATTGCTTCCCTTTCTATTTTTACCGTTAAAAGACCGGCTGAACGAATTATTATTTTTTCTATATCCTGTTGATTATAATAATCAAGCTTAAACGAAGCGCCAAACCTTGATCGTAGTGGCGCTGAAAGTAAATCTGCTCTCGTTGTCGCCGCCACTAAAGTAAACGGCGGTAAATCTAAAGAAATTGTCCTTGCTCCCGTCCCCTTCCCAACAATTAAATGTAGTTTTTGGCTTTCCATCGCCGGATATAAAAACTCCTCCACTAAATGGTTTAAGCGATGCGCCTCGTCTATAAATAAAACTTCTCTTGGCTCAAGATTTGATAAAACCGCCGCCAAGTCTCCTACTTTTTTTAACGCCGGACCAGAAGTAATCTTTAATCCAGATTTCATTTCACGCGCTACGAGCATTGCCAGCGTCGTTTTTCCCAAACCCGCCTGACCCGAAAAAAGCATATGATCCGCCGTTTCCTCCCTTCTTTTTGCCGCCTCAATTATTATCTTTAAATTTTCTTTTACCTTTTCCTGCCCTATATAATCGTTAAAATTATCCGGCCTTAAAGCCTGGTCAAAATATCCCTCATCTTTTTTTTCCATCGGCGCCTCTTCCGCTTTCTGGTTTTCTTCTTGCTTCTGGTTATTTTTACCTTTCATACTGCCTATGATACAATAAACCCTCCTTCACGCCAAGGAAAATCCTCTCTTATTTTTATCTTGACTCTGCAATCTCTATATGCTATAATGCCGTAGTTTTAAAAAGCTTAGATCTGTGGGCAGGAATACCTTTATGCTAAGGAAGAGTTGGCCTCGGCGAACTCTCACCTCAAGGGAATTCTAAACTTCTTTTTTTTTAAAAAAGAAGAAACACACCAAGTTCCTTTTTAAGGAGCTAGCCCACAGATCTAAGCTTTTTACGTTTCCTCGCCTATGAAACTCTTCTATAGCCCGCCTACCGGCAAGTAGCCTCACAAAGGAAAGTAAAAAAACCTGTTTTTTATATTTGTAAAACTCCGGTCGCTCTTTCTATTTCCTCTAAACTGGTTATCCCTTTTAAAACCTTTAACACTCCATCTTCCTGCATCGTTATCATTCCTTGTTCTCTCGCCATCTGTTTTATATCTAAAATGGAATTTTTTCCTTCTATCATTCTTTGCACCTTGTCATCAATCACAAACAGTTCAAAAATTCCCAATCTCCCTTTATATCCCGTTCCGTTACATTTCTCACAATCTTTAGTTTTTTCTGACGACTCAAAAATCTTCATTTCCGCATATTTTTCTCTCTCTATTTTTTCCGGCAAACTTGCCACCACTTTCTTTATTTTTTTTTCAAGCTCATGATTGACTTGCGCCTCTTTCTTGCAAAATTGGCAAAGCTTGCGCACCAACCTTTGCGCTATTACTAAATTCAAAGCCGATCCAATTACGCCAGTTTTTACCTTTAAATCCAAAAGTCTCGGCACCGCTCCCGCCGCATCATTTGTGTGTAAAGTTGAAAAAACTAAATGACCGGTCAGCGAAGCGTTTATTGCAATCGCGGCCGTATCTTCATCACGAATTTCGCCGACTAACACCACATCCGGATCCTGCCTTAATATAGAACGCAGTCCGCCAGCAAAAGTATAATTTGCCTCCGGATTAACTTGCGTCTGCTCCAACCCTTCTAAATGATATTCTATCGGATCTTCTATAGTTATAATTTTTATTTCCGTAGATACCACCTCTCTTAAAAAAGCGTAAAGCGTAGTAGTCTTTCCGGAACCAGTCGGTCCCGTATTTAAAATCATTCCATTTGGCTTGCTAAGTTGTCCTTTTATTATCTTTAAATCATTTTCTGAAAAACCTAAATCACTAAGCTTTAAACTAATAGCCGCCGGATCTAAAATTCTCATCACCATCACTTCTCCAAACTCCGCTGGTGCTATTGCTACTCTCGCCTCTACTTCTTCACCTCCTAAATTTATAGTAAATCTTCCATCTTGCGTCTCATCAGTTATGTTTAATTTCAATCCGGAAAAAAGTTTTATTCTTGAAGCTACCTGATTATAAAATTCCTTTTCTATAAGAGCTTCTCCCCTTCCTCCTATTACTTCATTCAAAACTCCGTCTAATCGTAATCTTATTCCCACTCCTTCCCTTACCGGCTCAAAATGTATATCCGAGGCTTTAAGTGCCAGCGCTCCTGCCGCTATTATGGATAAAAACTCTGAAACTTCCGTATGATTAAAATCAATATTTTTAATTCTTTCTCTTAAATATTTTATTGTCGATACGTTTTTTTTAAACTCCTCAATCTTCTCTTTAGAAACAAAAAATCTCCTTGTTATTTCTCCTCCCTCTCGCGCTACATAAACGTAATAACTCCAAGCATGCTTTAGCCCGGATAAAGAAACAATAAAAAAATCTAAGTCGTAACCCATTTTTCTTAACTCTAAAAACTCCTCTTCTAACCCCTCTGTTTTTAAATCAAAAACCGCCACCACCAAATCTTTATTGACTAGGTTAATGGCGGCTATCTTCATTTTTTTTGCCTTTTCTTCCGATATTATTTGCAACGCATCTATCTCTACCGGCGCTGTTATTAAATTAAGATAAGGTTTTCCATCACGAGCCGCCCTTCTCTGCGCGTCTCTTTCTTCGGCGCCTTGGTTAAAACGCGTTAGTTTTTGGGCAATTATTGTTGCCTTATCTTGAAACATAAAAATTTTTTATTTTTTCAACTTTAACCCCGCTTAATTAATAAAAATATTTTTTTTATTATATTTAACTCACTAATTACTGATATTATATTCTAAAATTCTCTCCTGTCAATTTTTTTATTCACTTTTACCCTTGCCTACCGGCAGGCAGGCCGTGAAATAAAAAATTTTAATTTTTTAATTTTCTTTTAGAAAATTATTTTACTGGGGTTTCCCTATTAATCTGTCATTCCAGTATAAAACCGGAATCCAATTATAATTCCTATTATATCCTGAGTTCTTAACGAAGGACTACCTACTACTTTTTAACTTTATAGACTTTTATATAGGGTTTACAATCCCCTCTTATTTATCTAAACTTTTATTAACTTATTAACTTTTTTATCCCACTTTCTTATGTCTGGCCACTCCCACTCTAAACAAATAAAACACCAAAAAGACATTACTGATAAAAAAAGAAGTACTTTGTTTTCTAAACTCTTAAACGCTGTTTCTATCGCCGCCCGCACCGATCCTAATCCAAACTTTAATCCCCGCCTCCGCACCGCTATAGAAAAAGCTAAAACCGGCAACGTCCCAAATGAAAATATAGAAAAAGCTATAAAAAAAGTTTCCGAACCCGGAACGTCCTTGGAAGAACTACTCCTTGAAGCTTATGGCCCAGAAGGCTCGGCTATTCTTATTATCGCTGTCACCAACAGTAGAAACCGCACCGTCTCCGAAATAAAAAATATCTTTACAAAAGAAGGTTTTAAATGGGCAGAATCCGGCAGTGTCTTATGGGCGTTTGAACAAAATAAAGAAAATTTTTCTTGGCAGGCAAAATTTCCCCAAGAAATAAGTCCCGCCTCCAAAGAAAAAATAAAATCTCTTATTGAAAAACTGGAAGAACGCGATGATATTCAATCATTCGCCTGCAACATAAAAATTTAACTTGCAATATGATTATAATTGGTATAGATCCTGGCACTTCTCGCGCTGGCTATGGTCTTATAAAAAAAGAAAATGGTCGCCTTTCCTTTTTAGCTGGCGGTATTTTGAAATCATCCAGTCAAAATCAAGCGGAAAAACTCCTTGAAATCCAAAACGACTTAAAAAAAATAATCGCAAAATATAAACCGTCTATCGCCGGCATAGAAAAACTTTATTTTATGAAAAACCAGAAAACCGCTCTCGCTGTTGCCGAAGCCCGCGGCGTTATTCTTTTCACCTTTGCCGCCTCAAAAATCTCCATCTTGGAATTTGACCCCACAGAAGTAAAAAGCTCTATCGCCGGTTCAGGCTGTGCTGGTAAAAAAGAAGTTCAAAAAACTGTAGAGCTTATTTTAAAAGAAAAAATAAAAGGCGTTGACGATATTTCCGACGCCCTAGCCATCGCCATCCTCGCCTCCTCCCCTCTGTATAAAATAACTTAAAAACTTTTTTTATTTTCTACAACGCCGTATATCTAAACTTATATATTTAAGCATATCCCGATAAAATATTGTTTATAATATCCTTAATTTACAAGCTCTTTTTAGTTTTTCGGCTTGTTTTAGGAAAAACCTTATATGATAGTTGACAGTAATAAAATAATATGCTATATTGAAAAATAGATAG
>MHLG01000025.1:36835-41235 GCA_001821375.1 Candidatus Liptonbacteria bacterium RIFOXYD1_FULL_36_11
TCATGATTTACGATAGTACCCTTGAAGAAACAATGAAAGACGCAAACAGAAGCCTGAGTAAAACACCAGAAAATGTGGATCAAAAATTTTTTCTAAAAGGAATTGGGCTTGCTATAGTTGCACTTGCTCTAGCCGTGCACGAGTTAGCGCAGGCAACAAAAAGTAAATCTGATTCTAATAATAATGTTTCTTAAAATTGTTTTACAATTAAAAAAACATTTGTGCCGTTAGCTTATCTAGCGGCCTTTTTTTAAAAAAACCAAAAAAGCTCAAATCAATAAACGGAAATTATAAACAATATTTTATCTGGTACAGCAAGATATACAATAACGATATTAGACATATAGTAAACATTCGGAGTTATTTTGCCTAACTATCAGCTATTTATAAACAATCACGCTATCCTCCGCCTCTCCTAAATCTGTATAAGCTTTAACTTTTACTAGATTTTGTAAATCAAAATTATTTTCCCCAACACTCATGCTAAAATTAAAATCTTTTCCAAAATCACCATTTTTAGTTTCTACCACTTTCTGATTTATATAAGCCTCAATTTTTTTTACCGGTAAAGTTGAAGCTATCTTTGCTGTTATTTTTTGTGTTCCTTTTATAAAACTTCCTCCACTCGGAGTTTCTATCTTTACTGAAAATATCTTTTCATTAGTCGTGCTGTAATTATATTCCTTGCTTTTATTATAAGACTCAAAATTCGGCAAATTGTTTTTTGCCCATACTAACACAGCTGTTTCCCAATTATAAAACTGCGGGTCGTTCTCTGGGTTTTGCGGCACCAACCCCCTCGGATTATCTTTATCAACAAAATAAAGAATATTATGTATTTGATTTGCAAACAGATAATCGCCTTTTAAAATTGGCTTTTCTGCCACTGAAGATTCCGGCTTTGTAAAAGTCTCCGGCGGATAATTCTTTATCGCCTCCTTAAAAAAACTATTCCAAATAGGCAAAGCGGCTAAAATACTGCTACCGTTTCTTTCCATTGGCTCTCTCCTATTATTTCCCGCCCACACTCCTACTGCCAAATTTGGCGTATATCCCATCGTCCAAGCATCAATATAATTATTTGTCGTTCCGGTTTTTAAAGCCACCTGATAATCAGGGATAACTGTTAAAGACAAACTGGCGTGAAAAAGCCCTGATCTCGCCTTTGTATCCAAAAGCACATCATTAAGTATCTTCACATACTGCGGCTCCGCCGCCTGGCTTGTCTCGTCTCTATATTCTTCTAAAGCACTACCCTTGCCGTCTTCCACTCTCAAAATAAAAGATTGTTTATGAAGAGTTCCGTCTTGCGCAAAAGCCGAGTAAGCATTTACAAGCTCTGTTAGTTTTACCTCTCCTCCGCCTAAAACTAAAGATAATCCAAATCTACTCTTATCTTCTAAGGTGGTTAACCCAAATTTTTTTGCCAGCTCTAAAGTATTATCCAACCCCGCCAGATAAAGCGTCTTTACAGATGGCACATTTACAGACTGAGCTAGCGAATTTCTTAAACTTATTGGCCCTTTAAAATCATTATCAAAATTTTCCGGATGGTAACATTTTTTATTATCATTATTAAAATCAACCAAAGCTGGGCATTCCTCCGGCTTTCCCGTGGTAAACTCCGTTGGCACATCAAAAACAACCGTCTCCGGCGTGTATCCCTTTATAAAAGCCTCTAGGTATGCAAACGGCTTAAAAGCGGACCCTGGCTGTCTTAAGCCCTGTGCCGCCACGTTAAAATTTCCTTCATTTTCAACATCAAAATAATCCGCTGAACCGACTAAAGCCACAATCTGCCCCGTCTCCGGCTCTTCCGCTATAAGTGCCGCATTCCTCCCTTTATAAAGATTAAAATTACTTTCCGCTCCCTCCTTTACTGTCTTTTCCGCTATTTGCTGAAGATTAAAATTTAAAGTAGTGCTCACTTTTAATCCTCCATTCTCTATCATATCTTCACCATACTTTTCTGTTAAATAATCTAAAACCATCATTACAAAATGTGGTGCTTTTATTCCCGCAGACTGTGGCGCAAAAACAACATCTTCTTTTTTCGCCTCTTCCCCATCTTCTTTACTTACAAATCCAGACTTTTTCATCTGGTCTAAAACATAATCCCTTCTCAGAAAAAGCTCATCTTTATGTAATCCGTAAGGCGAATAATAAGTCGGCGACTGCGGCAAAGAAACTAAAATTGCCGTCTCTCCTAAAGTAAGATTTGCCACGTCTTTATTAAAAAATGTTTGCGCCGCCGCCGCTATTCCGTAAGTATTTCCTCCATATGGAATTTGATTTAAATAAAGAGCTAAAATTTCATCTTTACTGTATTTTTTTTCAAGTCTTAAAGCTAAAATAAGTTCCTTCGCTTTTCTTATTATGGACTGCTCCGAAGAAAGAAAAGAGTTTTTAGCTAACTGTTGCGTTATAGTGGAACCGCCAACTCTTTTATTATAAAAAACATCAATAAAAACAGATCTTAATATCGCCTTCCAATCAAAAGCTGGGTGTTGATAAAAATTTTTATCCTCCACCGCTATTGTCGCCTCCCTTACTGTTTTCGGAATTTCCTCAAAAGAAATTACCGTCCTTTTTTCTTCGCCATGTACTTCATAAAGTAAAACTTTTTCATCCCGATCATAAATCTTTGTTGATTGGCTGACTCTCTTATTCCCTATTTGCTCTAAATCCGGAAGATCTACTGAAATATAAGCTATAAAACTAAAAACTAAAGAAACGCTTAAAATTAAAGATAGAAATAAAAAATAAAAAAAACTTTTCATCATTTTTATCCTAATCTAATTATCCCTTTCTGCCAAATTTAAAAATATCCCCGAGATTAAACTCGGGGATATTTTTAAATTTATTTTAAAGCCCTTCTTCTTCGCTATTATCATCACTTTCTTCCTCCTCTTCATCTAAATCTTTTTCTTCTTCCACCTCTCCCTCTTCCTCATCTTCTTGTAATAGAACTTTTAAATCTTCCTCTAATAGAATAGCCATTTTTTGTTTTTTTCAAAAAATCGCGACCTTTTCTCCGGCTTAATAATATAAAAATCTATACCGGAAATAAAAACTTACAACTTAAACTCTAAGGTTTTATCACTAAATACGCTTTTAAAGCAAAATTTACGAAATTTAGCGACAGACTCCAAACCTTGAATTCAAGAAGTATAAGGATATTTTTTTTTCTGTCAACCCCTTCTTTATATCCCTTTAAAAAATTATATTTTATTCCTTTACTGGCATTAAAATATAAAAGTAAGAATTATCTCCTAAAGCCTTTAAAATACTTGGTTTATCATCATTATTAAGGCTAAAAACCACATTTTCCTTATCTAAAGAACGCACACCTAAAAGAAGATAATTCCAATTAAAACTAACTTCTAATTTATCTCCTTTTATTTTTGCCGGCACTATATACTTATTTTCTCCTACTCCTTGAGTTACAGAATTAAACTCTAAAATCTTTCCATTAACAGCTTTAATTTTTATATCATTTACCTTACTTGAAAAAACACTTGTCACTTTTAAAGCGCTTATAAATTCTCCCTTTTCTAAAACCGCCTCTAAAACTGTTTGTTTTGGAATTATTTGCTCATAATCAGGAAAATTACCATCAATTAATCTAGAAATAATCTCTATTTCTTCTGTTTTAAAAAGAACTTGATTTAAATCAAAATAAATTTTTACTCTTCCATCATCTTTTAATATCCTTAAAAACTCAATTACAGTTTTAAGTGGTATTATATATTTAAATCCTTCCTCTATATTAGACTTAAAATCACCTGAATTTATCGTCTTTTCCGCTAATCTAAAACTATCAGTCCCCGCAAGTTTTATTTCTCCTACTTCATAATTAAAAAGAATTCCATTTATTTCTGGTCTTAAATCAGAAAAATGAGTAGCGCTTACAACTTGTGTAAAAGCGCTTTTTAATACACTAGTTTTTATATCTATATAAAAACTTTCCGCTTCTCCTTTTATAGATGGAATTATTGGAAATTCATCCGAAGGTAAAGTATTAATTTCCGCTTCATAATTATCAGTCTTAACTTTTAATTTTTTATCAAAAACCTCCAAATTTATAACTTCATTTGATAAATTATTAACTATAGAGGTTATAATAGATGAAGAAACCGTTATCTCTCCTTCCTCTATTATCTTTCCTTGGCACCAATAAGAAATAGCTACCTCTAAATTTGTTGACGATAACCTAACTTTTCCACCATCCGTTTTTATTAAAATATTTTTTAATACTGGAAGATTTTGGTTTTCCCCGCTTATTTTTGAAACAGCATCTAAAGCCTGTTTTAAGTTATTTTTCATCAAAACAATTTTCATCTCTCTATCTTATTATTAATATATTAATATAAAGAAGTTATAGTTATTAAACAAAACCA
>MHLG01000026.1:0-546 GCA_001821375.1 Candidatus Liptonbacteria bacterium RIFOXYD1_FULL_36_11
AAAGACCGATATCGAGGCATTCTTAACTAGCGCCAATGTGACCATCACGACAACTGATATGTATCCTATCCTTGTCTTTAACTCCCGCTACCTCCAGAGTTTTGAGGCTCTTGTTAATGTAGCTACTCTCAAAGATTTACTTGGATTGCCAGATAGTTACCGTGACAATATCATTCTCTCCCAGGACAACCTGCTGCTCTTTAGAGATGGTAGCACTCTCTATATAATTTTCTTGGCCAGCATAGATGAACTTAAGAACACAAACGGATTTATTAATCGAGACTACGAAACGCTAAAAAAATTTCAATCCTGGCTCTCAATAACTAAGGTGACTTATTAAATAGCTCTATATAGTCTGATAAATCGTGACCATTTCATTCTTAAAAATTTCTCCTAGTTGTTTGTCACATTTCTCATAATTACCAATATATGGTCTGTTATTTAGTTCATAAACATAACTCACCAGGCTAAGCACAGTACAATCATAAGTTTTGACCATCTTGAGTCGCTCCGCATAATTTGTGTTCATTAGATCAAGTTGTACCA
>MHLG01000026.1:585-1018 GCA_001821375.1 Candidatus Liptonbacteria bacterium RIFOXYD1_FULL_36_11
GTATGCCTCTCGAACGGTTGGTAGCTGCTTGTCTGAGCGCTCAGTAACCAAGTAATCAGCAAGCACTACGCCTCCTTCTTGCCCGGAAAGAAATCTTAACGCCGCGATCTCTTGATCAGGAATATAACTATTGCCCGGAAAATGAGCAAAAGATCGGACTATATCCAAGTTAGTTGGCAGAGTCATGAGAATTACCCCAATCCCCAGGAGCTTGCCATATCGGCGTCCCAGTCGAAATAATCTATCTAAGCCATTCGCAGCCAAAATATTTGTCAAAAACATCGAAACATACAAAAACTGCACAGTATTCCACCAAACTCCGCGTTGAACAAATAAGGCGGCAATTAAAAGGAGTAATATACTTGTCACAAATACTGATATTGTAGTATCTCGGCTTACTGACCCCTTCTCTTTGTTTATAAGACCTAGTAAT
>MHLG01000026.1:1056-2614 GCA_001821375.1 Candidatus Liptonbacteria bacterium RIFOXYD1_FULL_36_11
AAATAAAATGAATACTTCGAGGATTAGTAGTTTGATCCCTTGTTCATCGTAAATTTTTTGTGCGATTTGCGGTATGTATAGCAAACTAGAGTCCTCCACTAATGGGTTAACTGTTGCAAAAGGTTTAAATATTAGTGGCGATCCGTCTAAACTGGTTGGGAGATAAAATAACAAACTCGCTGCGACCCCAAAAAATGCGACTAAGATGTTTTTTGTAAAGATAGTTAGCGATAACTTTTTTTCTTTGATAATCCTGACAACTAAATCTGTCGCCATATACACTGCAATCCCCACCCCCGTATAAAATTTGAGCCCCAAGGCCACAAACAGATAAATTCCATACTTTAGATAATCCTGCAAATTGCGTTTATCTTCAGTAAGTCCAGTCAAGATAAGATAAAAAGGAATAAGTGACAATGAAAACTGAATATTGAGTAAATTTTGTAGTGACTGCATCGAGAGCAATCCACCCGACCCCCAGATAGTGCCTCGATTAATGAGAGAGAGTAAATAACTGAGCGAGCTGCCAAAAAACCCAAAAAACAGCAGTGAATAAATATAAGTTTTAGTTTTACTGTATGCACGAGCAAATCTAAAAGTACAAAAAGCAAAAACGGAAAACCACAAAACGGGTAAAATTTGGAAATACAATGTACTGGTATTAATACTCGTCAATCTTCCGGTCGTGGCGATTAAAAAGTCGAGTAAGTAGTTATATCCACCCAGTCTTTGACCACTCATATTTGGTGTTTCGTAAGGTGATCGCAAAAATAGGGTATTAGAAACTGCAAGATGCCAAATCCCATCGTGCTCGTTTGCTCCCCAAAACATCACTCCGCAACTAGTGTTCTTGCAGTATCGTAGTCCACTCGGAACCACCACCATCAGGCTCAGAAAAAATGCCAAAAGTAATATTAGTGCTACTAGCCAATTTTTCTTCCACCACTTAGTCATAACAAGTTGGTCCAATCAGAAATCGGTTGAAGATTGTGATTTACAAAATGCCAAGCCAGTAAATAAAGAGGAACAATAAGTAGTCCCAAATACTTCAGGTTTTTTGCATTGAGAAGGAATGGATAGAGTCCAGCCAAGGCTATGGGAGCAATTGGCAGGCTATAGCGAGCGATGTCTCGATGAACAATAAAAAAAGTAGTCAGTAAATATATGCCCCCAAATAACACAGTTGAGTATCTACCCAAGTTATCTTTCAACACACTTTTGAGTTGAAGCACTCCCAAACTAATGTAGGTAAATGTAAAAAGAATGTCTTCAAGCCACAAACCAGATACCCATTTCTGGTTATCTGCAAACACCATAAATGCTGGGAAAACAAGATTAATATTTCCCCCAACCTGAAAATAACTAAAGAAGCTGCCAAATCTAATTCCATAAAAAGCCCAAAGAGCAAGAAGAGTCAGTGGAATGAGTGAGTACATGGCGATAAGCTTCAATTTATCCTTGAGTACCTGTTCTTTCGTGGCAATCACACTCAAAAAATAAGCCGCAAATAACAAAATCCCTGGACTCCTAGTTAGTACGGCAAGTGATCCCAAGATAG
>MHLG01000026.1:2642-2768 GCA_001821375.1 Candidatus Liptonbacteria bacterium RIFOXYD1_FULL_36_11
CATGACAAGTGATAACAAGACTAGGGAGATAAACAGTGGTTCATTCGAGCCCACAACGCGGTCAGATAGTATCCTGGGAGGGAAAAAAAGTGAGACACAAGATAAGATAAACGCAATCTTTTCTCG
>MHLG01000026.1:2808-7761 GCA_001821375.1 Candidatus Liptonbacteria bacterium RIFOXYD1_FULL_36_11
GCAGCGAGAACTATGTTAGAAAATAATATTGCCAGAATGAGTGCGTTCGGCCCCGATGTAAGCATGTCAAAAACCGAGATCACTATGGGGAACAGCGGATAATGTGCCGAAAAATATAGTTCCTCCCTGAAGTCTAGGATTTCTGCGAAATTTTGTCGAATAAGAATTGGGTTATACCAACTCTTGGCAACTACCAGAAAATTAATCCCATCAAAGTTCTGTACGATAGTAGATATTCCTGGGTGAACAGACTTGTCAGATGGTCCAAATTCAATCCCCCATAGCTTACTAGCTTTGAAAATGTATGGTGACCAAAAGAGTAGTAACGAGCTTACAGAAACCAAGACTGTCAATAAGAGATACTTTCTCATACAATGATTATACAAGGATCATGAGAAAAGTAATTAACTATTTGATAAACCACAAGTTGCTCCTTATCCCTGCATTGCTGTATGTGGGATTAAGCTTGTCGTTTATTGTTGGGAATGGTTTATATCGATGTGAAACGGGTTGTGGCTTGTATATTGGTCAATGGCACCTACATGATTCGATGTGGCATCTTGCCCTTGCCAAGCTTGGGTTTGGTAGTTTCCCCCTAGTCCATCCGGAATATAGTGGTGCATCGCTGTCTGGATATAACTATCTCCTGGACTTCGTGATCTTTATCCTCTCCAATCTAGGGTTATCACCACTATTCGTGTTCTTTCGCTTGCTACCCGTTGTCTTTAGCATCCTCTTCGTATATTTTGTCTATGACTATGCGCTCGAAAAATCGCGCGATCCCCTTTATGTATTTTCCTTTTCATGCTTTATGTTTTTTGGAAGTTCGTTTACCTACCTGATAACATGGTTCTACAACAACTCTCTCTACTATTCTTCAATGAAGGGATTCCCAGTTGTTACTTCAGTTCAGCCTAGTTTAATTTTTCTTAATCTCCAGTTTGCTTATTCACTATTATCTTTTTTCCTTATTTTCAAGCTACTAAAATCCACGAGTCTCAAAAAATACTTTTTTATACCGCTATTGCTTTAGCTATCGGCCTTGGAGCGCAAACTGTGTCGTCTCTTGTTCAATTTTTCGTTAATAACTCTTCTTGATTTATTTTTGTCTTATTCTAAAATTAACTCATAACACTTTAACAAGGTCGATTTAAATTAAAAAACAAAAAATTAAATAAAAATGAAAAAAATTACTACTTTTTTTATTCTAACGATTTTAATTCTGTCACCTCTCGTAGCGTCCGCCATAGCAGAATCCGGTATTACAGGCGAAGCCCCTAAAACCTTAAATATTGGCACTACTATATCGAATGTAACGAATTGGCTTTTAGGATTATTAATAGCTATAGCATTGCTTTTTGTTGTCTACGCCGCTTTTCTCTACTTGTTAGGTGGCGCAGACTCTGGAAATATAGACAAAGCAAAAAGCATCCTTATCTCTGCCGCTGTCGCTATTGCTATCGGTTTAGGAGCAAAAGCGCTAGAAACTATAGTAAGATCTCTTACATCAGTTACTTAATAAATCTTTCTTTTTAAATTAAAAAAAAACAACCTTAATAGGTTGTTTTTTTTAATATCTTATTATACTATTAAACAAATAAAATGACCTATAAACTTTTCTTTTTATTTTCTTTTTTTTTATTTCCGATCCTTATATTTGCTCAATCGGGTATAAAACCCATTACTCCCGGTGAGCTTAGCATCGGTCTTGTTATTTATAATATTACTAATTGGCTTCTTGGCCTTATTGTCGCTTTATCTTTACTTCTAGTCGTTTATGCCGCTTTTCTTATTCTCTTAGGTGGCGCTGAACCGGGTAATATCTCTAAAGCAAAAAGTATTCTTATCTGGGCGGCTGTCGCTTTAGCTCTCGGTTTAGGCGCTCGCATTATTATTTCTCTTACTCTTTATTTCACTGGTCTTGCCCCAAGGGGAGCTAGTATTTTTGACTTAATATTCGGACTTTTATCAGGAACTGATAAATAAACTTTTTTTAAAAATTTATTCTCCTAATAAAAAACCGCTAGTTCCATTAGCGGTTTTTTTTGGAATATTTTTTTATCCCTGTTTTTTAGCATTCTGCCATCCTTGGTCGTATGCTTTATTCTCTTCGTTATGCCTTTCTGCTTGTTCGCCAAATTCAGTAAAATGAACCATAAGAGAACTATGGGGTGGGTTATGATCATTTTCTCTCTGGTCTTGCTCGCCTTTATTATGCGCGTTTTGAAGAACTTCACCGCGGTCTTTACTCATCTTCCTCACCTCCTTTATTTTTAGATGTCTTATTATTCAGTTTTCAATTTTCTTCTTCTTTGATAATATAAAATATAAGCTATGTAAAGAAAAAGCCCAACTGTCTCCAGCTGGACTTTTATTATTAAAGGTTCTCTATTAGGGTCTATTTTCTACTACCACTATCACTTCCCCAAAAGAGTTTGCCGTTAGCTTGAAAATACCCCTTTTAACTCCAACATAAGAAGGACTTTTATTTTCAACCACCGTCCCATCAATAAATCGCAAAAGTAAATCTTTTGGTCCATCAACCCGATAACTTGTTTCAAGTGGAGTAATAATCCACCTCGTCCACTTCCCCGGCTCAAGTTGAATTACTTTTTTTGTCTCTCCCGGAGCAAAAGTAATTCCTTCTTCAACCTGATTTTGCTGACTGACTTGTGTCTGTTTTTGTCTGTTTTCCGCTTCTTTTACTACCTCTTGCCCCACTGGTTTTAATTGAATTCCGTACTTCGGGTCATATCCCGGACTGTCAAAAAATCTATATCCTTCTGGCGTCTTCGCATACCACTTTATTGGTTCTCCCGTCTGATGGTTAAAAAACTGCTCTCCCGTATGCATAAACAAAGCAAAAAAACATAAACACAACATTACCGACAAAAAGACTATTCCTTGCGCCCTCTCACTTTTTTTCAAAGATGTAGACATCCTCACTGAAAAATAAAACGGCACAACTAACATAACAACGATTGCTCTTGCTAACCACACATCCATTCCAAAACCATTATGTAATGATTCTGAAAAATAAATGAAAACTGGAATTAAAAAAATGAAATTTCCCGCCTTTATCAACCCGATTATTCCAAGGATTATTACTATTCCGCCTAAAACCCCTATTAAAACCTTATTTTCTTTCTTCATTATCCTTCTCCTTTTATTTAGTTTTCAATCTTTTTCTTCCTTTATTATGCCATAAATAATAAGCTATGTAAAGAAAATACCCAACTGTCTCCAGCTGGGCATTAATTTTATAAAACAATTTTTTACGGCTGAGTCACAGTCACGACTCCACAACCACTAAAACGAAATACTCCCACCTTGCTGCCAAAATCAATCATTCTACCCGGCTCATCAAAAAAAGGTTGTTCTCCATAAAACTGAACCAAAGTTTTTTCTGACAAACGATAGGTCCACCTTGTTGTCGGCATCTTTATCCAAGATGTCCATTTTCCAGGAGTTAATTGAATTTCTTTTTTTATCTCCCCCGGAGCAAAAGTAATACTCTCTTCCGCTTGTGTTTGTTGACCAATTAATTTTTTTTGATAAAAGGAAGAAAAATTAGAAAACCAACCGGCTGATAAACATAATCCTATTAATACTAAAATCATAAAAATCCCTGAAGTCCAGAAAAGAATTTTCCATGCTTTCTTTGGAATTCCGTCGTTTTCATTCATGGTTTTTTACCCCCTTTTGAAAATGCGGCTAAAGCCATTTCAGATATATCTTTTACAATTTGCCCCGTTTCTGGTGATAAGGTAAATTTATTTTCTTTAATTTCTTTCTTTACCTTTCCTCTTTCCGTTTGAATTAATTCTAATGCTTCACCATGAGTACACACTAGACTATCCATTATTTCTTTCGCGCGGTTTCTCACATGTTCAAATTCAACTGTTTCCGCGTCTCGCTCTCTCTTTTCTACAACTTCTTTTTCTGCCGCTTCCGCTAATTTTCCTAATATCTTTATTTCTCCTATATTTAATCTATTTATAGTTATTCCAAGAGAAATAATTGGGCGCGATCCATTTCCAGTTCTAATACTGTTTATTGCCTTTTCTCGTTCTTTTAAAGCCTCAACTAAAGGCTTTCTACTCGATTCGTCAACATAATTTTCTTTTTCTAAAACATCGTTTACTTTTTCCCAATTTTTCCCCCAAATTTTTTCTTCCGACTCCTCTGGAGGTATGGAAGGTTTCTTAAGGGCCTTTCTTAAAATACTCGTTGGAACGCTTGATAAAATTTCATTTGGGCTTCCTGTTAAAGCTTTCATTAAAGTATCAACCGCTTCCCATCTTGCGGCTAGCGCTTCTTTCCAACTTTGTGGCCCTTCAATTTTATCCCCTGCCCACGCTCTTATTCTTTCCTTTACCATTTCTTCTAATATCTTTTCTACTCCATTTTCCCCCCCCGAATTTAAAAAATCAATTATGCTTTGCGGGGAAATTTTTCCATCTTCTGAAATACCAGGAGAATAAGTAATTGCCACCGGAATTTTTAATTCTGCGGAATCTGGTGTTCTTACACTTTCCAATATAAATTCTTTATTTTTTTTAGTTATATTTACTTTAATATAACTATGCCAGAAAGGATAAAAAGGAAAAAAATGCCACCCCTCCTTTAAAATTTGGCTTTCTTTTTGTCGCTTTCCTAATATAACCCTTACAGCTATACAAGGCGGGTCTGCCGGAATTTTCCGCAATCCCTGAAGTATAAAGCATCCAGTAAGAAAAAAAATCACAATTGTGACTTCTAAAAATATAAATACTAGCATCATCTTCTTTTACCTCTTCTTTCTTTTTATTTATTTTTCAAAATTTCTGCTTAAATTCTAGCATTTTATATTTAATTTGTCAAACAAAAAAAATCCTGCTAGAATCAAGTATTAGAAATAAAAGTAGGGTGAGTGGCGCAACTGGCAGACGCGTACGGTTTAGGACCGTATCC
>MHLG01000026.1:7787-8353 GCA_001821375.1 Candidatus Liptonbacteria bacterium RIFOXYD1_FULL_36_11
CCTCGCCCACAATTTTTAAAATCCTGCGAGAGGAATTTGAACCGGGAAAGGGTTGGGAAATAGTAGTTTCCCATGTAGGAAAATATTCAAATTCTTTAAATTAAATATTTTAAACTTCCCGTTTTACTTATTTCAAACACCTCTACATATTTATCCATTTTTAATTTAAATAAATCATTAATAAACTCTTTCGGAATTTTAATTTTTCCAATCCAAACGCTCTTCTGAACCATCTTAAAATCCATATTTTTTAAAACTTCTCTTACCCAATCTCTTTTTTTTCTTTCTCTTTCTGGTACATCAAATATTACAATTGAAAAATTTTCACTCCTTGCCACCTTATATTCCTTTTTTGGGAAGTTTTTTCTGCTTTTTTCTTTCAGTTCTTTCTCTTTTTCTTTCCCTTTTTTTGTTTTAAAAATAAACCTCTTCCCTCCCTTTTTAGCCCTTTTTAACAAACCATCTTTTTCTAACGTATAAATAAGGTTTTGACACCTTTTTCTTTCTCGCCTAACCTCTTCTTGTTCACTATTTTTCGCGCTGATTTTTGATTTGTTATATTCTAT
>MHLG01000026.1:8361-15015 GCA_001821375.1 Candidatus Liptonbacteria bacterium RIFOXYD1_FULL_36_11
AAGACGCCCCATATCCCGACGTTAAAATAGCTTCAATGGTTTCCATTAAATCGCCGCCGAATTCAGACACTTTTTCTAAAATTTTTAAAATCTTTTCTCCCCCCATCTATTTTTAGATTTAATCTTATTATTTTTTTATTATATCTCTTTTATATAATTTTTCCTAATAACCAACGATCGTTGGTTATTAGGAAAAACAAAAACCATTTTTTTACCACTTCTTTTATTTTTATTTTTCACTCTCTCCTCCTAGTATAAAAAGCACGGCGCACTTCTTTAAGCTCTTTGTTAGTGGTGTAAATGCAAATTTGTAAGATCTTGATACTAGAATATCCGAACATTTCCTGCGCGCGAGATTTTTTAAGCTTGACTTATTAAATCGTATACCCTATACTCTAGGGTATATGGTAAAACAAATATTACATAAGCACGGTGAAGAAAATTTAAAAGCTCAAAAAGTTATCAATATGGCAGTTGGGAGTATTAGTAAGATTCCCGGTATGGTTTTAGAAAAACGTTATTGTCCCGAGATTATTCAACAAATTGATAGTGTTATCGGCTTGCTTAAAAGTGCGCGCGCGGAACTGCTTCGCGGCCATCTTGATTCCTGCCTTTCAGAACGGCTTAAGAATGATAAAGAGGGAACGATTAAAGAACTATTAAAAATCTACAACATAAAATAATCCTATGGACACTCTTAAAATATATAAAATCAAAGGAATGCATTGCGCTTCATGTGCCAGTATTATTGAGAGAACCATTAAGAAAATTGATGGAGTGGAAGAAATATCTGTAAACAATGGCACAGAAAATGCAAAAATTATTTTTAATCAAACTAAGACAAATCCGCAGAATTTTAACGAAAAATTAGAACCGCTTGGATATTCTCTTGTCATTCCAACCGCAGATGAAATGAGCCTATCTGCCGAACAGGCAGAAATGAGTAAAAATGAACATACTACTCACCTGGGACTTAATCAATCAAAGAAGGGAAAACTAGAAGAAATAGGAAATATGAAAAAAGGAGTGCTCGGAGCGCTTCCTGTTGCTATTATCAGCATCTTTATAATGGGATGGGAAATATTTGGGAAATATAATTTAGTTGCGCCAATGTCCGAAAACATTTTTGAATTTTTCCGTAATCTTCTGCCGATTTTTGCCACCTATATTTTTATAACCATTGGTAAGCCATATTTGCTCGGAGTGTACAGATTTTTCCGTTATGGAAAAGCAAATATGGATACACTTATTGGTCTTGGTACATCGGTTGCTTTTATTTATAGTTTTATTGTTACAGCTTTTGAGGAAGTTTTAAAACCGTATCTAAGTGTGCAATATAATTTTTATGATGTCGTAATCCTAGTAATTACCTTTATTGCGCTTGGCAAATATCTTGAAGCAAAATCAAAGTTTAAAACCGGCGATGCGATTGAAAAGTTACTTGGACTTCAAGCTAAAACAGCGCTTGTTATAAGAGATGGGAAGGAAATTGAAATAAAAATTGAGGATGTGCGCACTGGTGAAATATTAATTGTAAAACCTGGGCAAAAAATTCCCGTGGATGGCATTGTGGTTGAGGGGTTGTCTTATGTGGATGAATCTATGATTACTGGAGAACCAATTCCGGTAGAAAAAAATATCAATGCGCTAGTTGTAGCTGGAACAATCAACACAACAGGCGCTTTCAATTTTAAAGCGACAAAAGTTGGTTCCGAAACGCTTCTTTCTCATATCATTAAAATGGTTGAGGATGCACAAGGGAGTAAGGCTCCTATACAAGCTTTAGCTGACAAAATTTCTGCCGTATTTGTCCCCGTTGTTCTTGTACTTGCTGTTGTTGCGTTTAGTGTGTGGATGTATTTTGGAATACCGATACTTGGATTCTCTAAAGCGTTATCATTTGCTCTGACTTCTTTTGTGGGGATACTAGTTATTGCTTGTCCATGTGCGCTTGGACTTGCCACTCCTACAGCGATTATCGTTGGAGTAGGTAAAGGGGCTAAAGAAGGAATATTAGTAAAAGACGCTGCAACGCTAGAAACACTGCACAAAGCCAATATAGTAGTAATGGATAAAACGGGAACGATTACAAAAGGAAAGCCCGAGCTCACAAAAATAGAAACTGCTGGCGATACAAATGAAAATAAAATCATTTCAATACTCGCAACTCTTGAAAATAAATCGGAGCACCCTATTGCTCATGCCATAGTAAATTATGCCAAAGAAAAAAATATTGAAATAAAAAATATTAAGGATTTTGAAATCATAAAAGGCAAAGGGCTAAAGGGCATTATTGACGGAGTAGAATATTTTGCTGGCAATCTAAAAATAGTTTCTGATTTAAACATCTCTTTTAATGCCAAAACGCTTATAGAAGAAACAAAACATGGCAAAACTCCCATATTGCTCGCAAATAATAACAGTGTGCTCGGTATTGTTTATGTCTCCGATCCCATAAAGGGAGAAGCGATAGAAACCATCAAAGCTCTTCATAAACTTAAAAAGAAAATTATAATGCTTACTGGAGATAATAAAAATACAGGAGAATATATTGCAAATCTTACAGGCATTGATGAAGTAATAGCCGAAGTAATGCCGGAGGATAAATTGAATATTATTAAAGATTTACAAAACAAAGGCGATATTGTGGTTATGGCTGGTGATGGTGTAAATGACGCCCCCGCTCTTGCTCAAGCGAATGTCGGTATTGCTATGGGGACAGGCACAGATGTTGCTATTGAATCTGCAGGCATCACGCTTTTAGGCGGTGATATATCAAAAATAGTCAAAGCAGTTAAATTATCAAAAATTACTATGAACGGAATTAAACAAAATCTATTCTGGGCATTTATATACAATATTGTTGGCATACCGCTTGCTGGTGGTTTGTTTTATCCGATTTTCGGTTGGCTCCTCTCGCCAGTTTTTGCTGGATTTGCAATGGCAATGTCGTCGGTATCCGTTGTCTCAAACTCGCTTCGTATTAAAGCAAAAAAATTATAAATATATGAAAACACACATATTTCATGTTTCTGGCACTCATTGCGCATCATGTAAAATTTTGATTGAAGATGTTTTAAGTGAGGAAAATTTTGTGAAAAATGTTCGCGTTGATTTAAAAAGAGAAATTATTGAAATTGAAACCGATAGCAATCAAAATATTGACGAAATGGCTCAATTTCTAACAAATAAAATAAAACCTAATGGGTATTCTCTTTCAGTAAAAAAAATAATTAAAGAAAATGAATCTATCGCTGTTATTTTAAAAGCGATATTCATCGGTCTAACGTTTCTTATTTTGTTTTTTCTTCTGCAAAAATCAGATATTTTAAATCTTGGTATTGGAGGGAAAACAACGCCAGCAACTAGTTTTATTATTGGTCTTATTGCTTCAGTTTCAAGCTGTCTGGCTATTGTCGGTGGACTTGTACTCTCACTTTCAGCAAAAATATCAGAAGATAACGTAAGCGATACTAAAACTTTTTTGCTTTTTCATATAGGAAGGCTGGTTAGTTTTGCAATATTAGGTGGAGTTCTTGGACTGATTGGCGACGCTTTAAGCATCAACTTTACGTTTACTGCTGTTCTAGGAATTTTTGCGTCCCTTGTTATGTTGTTTCTTGGCTTAAATTTAGTTGGAATATTTTCTAAAAATAAGATTACGCTACACTCTGTTTTTTTTAATTTCTTTAGAAAAATAGAACATAAAACTTTTACTCCTCTCATTGTTGGATTTAGTACATTCTTTTTACCGTGTGGTTTTACGCAATCAATGCAGGTAGTTGCCCTTTCAAGTGGTTCGTTTATATCCGGGACTCTTATTATGCTTGCGTTTGCCTTAGGAACATTGCCAATGCTTATACTGCTTTCGTTTGGATCGGCATCATTCATGCACGGAAAACATGCCTCTCTGTTTTTTAAATCCGCGGGAATAGTTGTAATCGGATTTGGAATATTCGCTCTCTTAGCAGGTCTTGCGGGATTAGGAATAATTAATCCATTATTTAATATATAATTACTTTATGAACAAAACTGTTTTAATTATTATCACCCTCGCTCTTGCGATGGGTGTCGGCATAATCTTTTTTAGTGGTTCAAAATCAAAAAATAATACGAGCACAGCAATAAATAAGATAGTGCAAAATAGTGAAATAAAAGATGGCATTCAGTATATTACTATAAATGCAAAAGGTGGATACTCGCCAAAAGTGTCACAAGCTTTAGCTGACATTCCTACAAAACTCATTATTAAAACAGAGGGAACGTATGATTGTTCAGCATCGCTTGTGATTCGCTCACTTGGTTTTCAAAAAATCTTAGCTCAAACAGGAGAAGAAATTATTGATATTGGCATACCAAAAGCAGGACAGCCGCTCCAAGGAGTTTGCGGCATGGGGATGTATAACTTTAAAATTAACTTTAACAGTACATAAAGTAAGTGGATTTTATAAATTACGGTTGCCGGAGAATTTATTAGGTATGGTATTTTGCTTTGCAAGGCAAAAAAACTACTTTCTCCTTCTAGCGTGAAAAGTGCGGTGTATTTCTTTGAGTTCTTTGTTTGTAATGTGAGTATAAATTTGTGTGGTTGTAATACTAGAATGTCCTAGCATCTCTTGCACACTCCGGAGATCCGCCCCATTAACTAAAAGATCAGTCGCAAAACTGTGGCGCAAAAGATGCGGATGCACCCTTTTTCCTATCCCGGCTTTTCTGGCATAAAAATCTACTAGCCTTTGCACTGTTCTTGGATTTACCCTTCCTATAATTTTAGGATTTTTTGCTTTTATATAACTTAAAAACATCGCTTCTTCCGCGTCCATTCTTTTGTCTAAATATTTTTTTATCGCCTCTTTTGCCTCTCTCGAAAGAAAAACTACTCGCAATTTATCTCCCTTCCCGCGCACTGTCACTTCTCCACTTTCTAAATTTATATAACGGTCTAAAGCGCAAATTTCTGAAACACGCATGCCGGTTGAAAAAAGAGTTTCCAGTAGCGCCTTATCCCTTAACCCTCTTATACTGCTCGATTCCGGCATGGCTAGCATTCTCTCAAGTTCTTGAAAATTTATTGTTTCAATTTGCCGTGATGGAGTTTTAGGGAGCTCCACTTTTTCCGGCGGCAAAGTTTCTATATCGTTTTTTATCATATAGCGCAAAAAATTACGCAAAGCAATTACATAATAACTCTGCGTAATTTTTTTTATTGGCTGGCGGGCAAGATACAACCGAAATTCTTTTACTGTTTCGTTTGTTATTTCTTTTGAACTTTTTACTCCGGAAATTTTTAAAAAATATCTTAAATATCTCCCATAATTCTCCGATGTTTTTACTGATCTATTTTTTTCAATCTCCAGATAATTCAAATAATCGTTCAAACATTTTTCTATCTGGCTCGCCCGCGTATTTTTACTTACGTTCTCTTCCTTAATTCTAAAATCCACATCTTTTTTATTTATATTCTTCCCCATCTTACTATAATTTTATCATCTTTTGCGACACTTTAAAATCCATCGCTTATTATGCGCCTTTTTCGCTTTCGGTTTGACTTTTTATTTTTTTCCTCTATAATACATAACAATAATGCTTACTCCAAGAAAAAAAGCTAATGCTTTCAAAGATTTTAAAAAGCATGAAACCGATACCGGCTCTGCGGAAGTGCAAGCTGCTATTTTAACGAGGCAAATAGAAGAACTGCAAGCTCATCTCAAAACTCATAAAAAAGACAATCACTCCCGCCGCGGCCTTCTTAAAATGGTCTCAAAGAGAAAGAAATTTTTAAGCTACTTAGCAAAAAATGATAAAAAGAGTTACGAGGAAGTGGTTAAAAAACTTGGCTTAAAGAACAAAGCAGAATAACTAGCTAAAAAAGCACACAATGAATCGAATTGAATATAAAGACCAAAGAGTAGGCATATTTATAGACATTCAAAACCTTTATCACTCGGCTAAAAATATCTATGCCAGCCGGGTAAATTATAAAGAACTTATTAAAAGTCTTGTCGGTAAAAGAAGTCTTGTTTGGGCTTTAGCTTACGTTGTTAAAAGCGACACTTCTTCTTTGGAATCTCACATTTCAAAAACCACCGGCAAAAGCGAAGCTTCTTTCTTTGATGCTTTGGAAAAATCCGGCATTCGGCTTCGTGTTAAAGACTTGCAAATTTTCGCCGGTGGCGCGAAAAAAGCTGACTGGGACGTCGGTCTCGCCGTTGACGCTATCCGTATGAGCACTAATTTAGACGTTATTGTTCTTGTTACCGGCGATGGAGATTTTATTCCTCTCGTTGAATATCTGAAATGGGGTATGGGTAAAGTTGTGGAAGTCGCCGGATTTTCTAAAAGTGCCTCTTCAAAAATAAAAGAAACTGCCGATTTTTTTATCAACATTGAAGAAATTCCCCGCGCCTTAACCTCTATTAAGGAGTAAAAATTTTAAAAACTAACTTATTTTTTATGGATCTTCAAAAGAAAATTTTTAAACATCAAATTGCCGGCCGCGAATTATCCCTGGAAGTTTCCCGCTTGGCGAGTCAAGCCAATGCTTCGGTTTTGGTAAAATACGGTGAAACTATTGTACTTGCCACTGCTGTTATGGGTATGGAAAGACCGGTAAATTTTTTTCCTCTCGTTGTTGATTATGAAGAAAGATTTTAT
>MHLG01000026.1:15027-24037 GCA_001821375.1 Candidatus Liptonbacteria bacterium RIFOXYD1_FULL_36_11
ATAATCGGCAGCCGTTTTGTTCGCCGCGAAGGTCGCGCTTCTGATGAGGCTGTACTTTCTGCTCGTCTTATTGATCGCGCCATTCGCCCTCTTTTTGACCAGCGCCTCCGCCGTGAAGTGCAAGTAGTTCTAACTATTATTTCTATTGACGAGGAAAACGATCCGGATTTTGTTTCTCTTATTGCCGCCTCCGCCGCTCTTTCCATCTCTGATATTCCTTGGGGTGGTCCTATTGGGGGAGTGTCAGTTGCTGAAATTAATGGTGAACTTAAAATAAATCCTTCTATGTTGGAAGCTTCAAGTGCCGATACTAAATTTTCCGCCTTCTTTGCCGGCATTCAAGGAAAAATAAATATGATTGAAGCATCTGGCCGTGAAGCAAAAGAAGAAAATGTGATTGTTAGTATGGAAAAAGCTTTAAAAGAAATAGAAAACCTTATTAATTTTCAAAAAAGCGTCACTGCCGAAATTGGCAAGAAAAAACAAACTTTTAATTTTCCATCTCCGTCTAAAGAGCTTGAATTAGTCATCTCTGACTTTCTTAAGGAAAAGCTTGAAACAGCTGTTTTTGTTACTGATAAAAAAGAACGCGAAAAAAATCTTAGCGAACTTCTTTCTAAATTAAAAGAAGAACTTATTTCTCGCGAATTTTCTTCCGATGAAATAAAATTAGCCGAAGATATATTTGAAGAAGCGGTAAACGACGCAGTTCATAAAAACATTATTAAAGATTCCCGCCGCCCCGATGGCCGCGCTTTAAATGAGCTACGCGACCTCCACTCCGAAGTTAAATTATTTGAAAGAACTCATGGTTCCGCTCTTTTTATGCGCGGTGACACCCAATCTCTTTCTGTGGTTACACTTGCTCCTCCCGGCCAGGAAAAGCTCATAGAAACTATGGAAACATCGGAAAAGAAAAGATTCTTCCTCCATTACAACTTTCCTCCTTATTCAGTAGGGGAAACCGGATCTTTTCGTGGCCCCGGTCGCCGCGAAATCGGCCACGGCGCTTTAGCGGAAAAAGCTCTTAAACCGGTTATTCCTACCGCCGAAGAATTTCCTTACACTATTCGCCTCGTTTCTGAAATTCTTTCTTCTAACGGTTCTTCTTCTATGGCTACGGTTTGCGCCGGCTCTTTAGCTTTAATGGATGCCGGAGTTCCTATTAAAAAACCGGTTGCCGGAATTGCTATGGGTATAATGACTGCCGGTAGCGATTATAAAATTTTAACGGACATTCAAGGCCCGGAAGATCATTATGGCGATATGGATTTTAAAGTTGCCGGCACCGCTGACGGTATTACCGCTCTCCAAATGGATGTTAAAATAGACGGCGTTAGCCCAAAAATTCTTTGTGAAGGATTAAATCAAGCTAAAGAAGCCCGCCTTAAAATTCTTGAAGTTATGTCAAAAGCTATTTCTTCTTATCGTCCCGAAACTTCCTCTTATGCTCCTTTAGTTGTTTCTCTTTTGATTAACCCGGAAAAAATCGGCGCTCTCATCGGTCCGGGCGGCAAAATAATAAACGGTATTATTGAACATTACGGCGTTACTATAGATATAGAAGACGACGGCAAAGTTTTTGTCGGCGGCTCTGGAAAAGAAGCGGTAGAATCCGCCCTTACTGAAATAAAATCCATCACCCGCGAATTTTCTGTTGGTGAAATTGTTGAAGGTGAGGTTGTTCGCATTATGGAATTCGGCGCCATTATAGATCTTGGCGCTGGACGTGACGGAATGATTCACGTTTCTGAACTTAAAGAAGGCTTCGTAAAAAATGTTTCTGATGTGTTAAAAATAGGGGACTACGTCCGCGTTAAAATTATAAAAATTGACGGTGATAAACTTGGTCTTTCCATTAAACAGCTAGAAAAAAAATAAAACCGCCAAATAGTTTTCTTTTTCTCTTTTTTCCCCGCTAACCTCGGGGTTTTTTAAAAAAAATAAAACCCCCGTAAACCTCACGGGGGTTAAAAACCAACCGCGGACAATTTAAAATTTATATGTCCGCTCCCATTCCAAAAATTCCTTTGAGGGCGGATAGCTCATCTGCCCGTTCCACCGCGCCATTTCTTCAATGACTTGGCCTCCAGCGGCCGAGTCATTGAAGTCTTCCTGTGTGTCGTGGTCTAACGCGACACGCAGCTCCCACCTACCGGCGGGAAAGGCGCTCTGATCAAGCTTTTTCAGCTCGAATGACAAAAAGTGTAAATGAGCGCCAACTTCTTGCTCAATCTCCCTCTTTCTTTCAAGCGCCATAGCCAATACTTGCGCTATGGCCTCCTCTCCACAGTCCGTTATACTCAACACATAATTATTACTCATTTTTTTCTCCTTTCCCTCTTGAGGGAAAAAGTTTTTTACTCCCGCAAAGCGGGAGATTACCTAAGCAATTCCCTCATCAAGGGGAAAGATGAAAAATTCCATCTCCTGCTAGGATAGGCATTCCTAAGCAGTTCTTGAGCAACTAAAAAACATCATAACTACTCAAAAACTGCTTAGAAATTCTCTTTATTTATTTTTTAAAGAACTTTATTTTAACGCTTTAATTATAGCATATTCAGTAAACTTAGTCAACATCACCCAAAAACCGCATAAATAAAGGTTTTTAACATCTTCTGACTTTTTAAAATATTATAAAACACAAATCATCTTCTTCCAGCCAACCACAAAGTTTTGCTAAATTTTATTTTTCTAAAGTCGTGCAACGTTTCTGAAGAAAAATAATATTTAGCAAAACACACTCAAAATTTTATTTAAAGAGCTTTACAGCTGTTTTTTTAGTGGTTATGGTTACGAGAAAACTTTTCCACAGCTGTTTCATTTTTTTCCTAGCCCTTTAAGAGTTATAATCATAAAAAAGCGCTTTCTTATTTTTATTAAAATTATAATTAACTAAAAAGCTTCTTCTTTTTATTTTTTATGGACGAAATTAAAAACAATCAGTCAGTTCCCGGTCAAGTTCCCGAACCACCAATTAAGAAATCAGTTGATATTAGAACTATGGCCTCTGATATGCAATCTGTTAAACAAACCGGTGGGGGAGCGCCGGAGCCTAAACAATTTAATCTAGGCAGTTTTAATTCTCCTAAAGAACCGCCTACTGTTAGCCAAGCCCCGCAAGCTCCAGAGACAAACTCTGCTTTTACTCCTCCGTCTCCGTCTTTTCCTGTCGCCCCGATCACTCCTTATCAAGCGCCTTCTTCTGAACCTGTTTTTGTTCCCGGACAAGAAGCTGTTAATATGTCTTCCGAAACGCCTTCCTCTGGAAGCAAAAAAAATCTTATTCTTTCCGTAGTTGGCTTAATAATTTTAGGCGTTCTTTTTTATCTCGGATATTTTTATGTTTATCCAAGCTTCTTCGGAAATATTCCGGAAGTTGCTCCTCCTGTAGTCGTTGTTCCGGAAGTTATAGAAACCCCTCCTCCTATGCCAAAATCTATCCACGTTCCCTTTGTTTCTTTTTCTCTCCCTAATGTTGGAATTATTGGTTCTGTGCAATTATCATCTGATCCGCTTTCTTTCAAAGCTTCACTTTCCACTCTCGCTCGTTCCATTACCGCTTCAAACACAATGGGAGAATTTTTAATTGAAGACAGTGAAAAAAATCCGGCTGATTTTTCTTTATTCTTTTCTTCTTTGGCTCCCGAAATGGCTTCTGGTACTCTGTCTTCCTTATTTGAACAAGATTTTACGGCTTTAATTTACTTTGACGATAAGGGGCGGGCTTGGCCTGGTTATATTGCTAAACTAAAAGCTGGCGTGGATAAAACATTTGCCGCCGCCTTTATTAAAAATTTAGAAAATTCCGCTTCTCTTCCCTCAAACTTACTAATTGAAAACTTTGGCACTCCTGTTGCTGGAGGATTTAAAGACGGGCAGATTGTTAATCTTCCGGCCAGATATCTTTCTTTTTCGGATAAAGTTGCCGCCATTGACTATTTCTTTGCTAACGATTACTTTGTTATAATCAGTTCTTACTCTGGAGCAAAAAATCTCATCCCACTTCTAAGTCCGCAGATTTTGGAATAAACTTTTTTTTCCGGCAGTAATACTTATATAATTATGGATGCTGAAAAATACAAAAAAAAGCTGGAGGAAGAAAAAGAAGAAATAAAAAAACAACTAGAAGAAACCAAGTCTTCTAGTGTTGATTTTGGCTCGGATATTGATGGTGGCGATGAAGAATCTGATGAAACAGAAGAAATCAGCGCTAAATTTAGCTTGGAACAAACACTAAAAGACAGTCTTTTGAATATAGAACACGCTCTAAGTAAATTTACAGACGGTTCTTATGGAAAATGCGAAGAATGCGCCAAAGAAATTGAAGAAAATATTTTAGAGGTGAACCCTGAATCTAAATTTTGCAAAGTTTGTAAGGCGGGAATGTAAAAGAAGTTTTTCTCTATGTCTGAAGTAGCCAAGATTTTTTCTGCAGAACTTGAAGGTATAAACGCAAAAATTATTGAGGTGGAGGTCGACGTTAGCGCCGGCCTCCATTCTTTTTCTATTGTCGGTTTAGCCGATAAAGCTTTATCGGAAGCTAAAGAGCGGGTTAACTCCGCTCTTAAAAATATTGGCGTTAAACCGCCAAATCGCGAAAATCGCCGTATTACCGTTAATCTTGCTCCGGCTGATATAAAAAAAACTGGCTCGCAGTATGATTTAGCTATCGCTTTAGGATACCTTCTTGCTACTGGTCAAATAAAAAAATTTAATTCTGCTGATAAGATATTTATCGGCGAACTTTCCTTAAATGGCGATCTTCGCCCTGTTTTTGGTTCTTTAAATATCGCAGAAATGGCTAAAAAGTTAGGTTTTCACACTCTTTTTCTTCCGGAAGAAAACGCCAAAGAAGCCGGGCTTACATCTGGTTTAAATATTATTCCAATTTCTGATTTAAAAGAATTAATTGAAATTATTGAAGAAAGAAAAGAAAAATCTCCCGTTTCTTTTTCCTTTTTTCCCGCAGAAAATTTTTCTTTCGTCTCTATTGCTGAAGTAAAAGGACAGGAAAATGCTAAACGCGCTCTTTCTATCGCCGCCGCTGGCGCTCACAATATTCTTATGTCCGGCCCGCCCGGTTCCGGAAAAAGTATGCTCGCGCAAGCGCTTGTTTCCATTCTTCCCCCTCTTGAATTTGAAGAAGCTATTGAATCAACAAAAATATATAGTGTTGCCGGGCAAAATAAAGAAAATATTATTCGTAGCCGCCCTTTTCGCTCTCCTCATCACACTGCTTCTTCCGTTTCCATTATTGGTGGCGGGCAAACGCCAAAACCCGGCGAAATCAGCTTAGCGCATCGCGGTATTCTTTTTCTAGATGAAATTCCGGAATTTCATCGTGATGTCTTAGAGGCTCTTCGTCAGCCTCTTGAAAACGGAAAAATTTTTGTCTCCCGCGCTCGCGGTGTCTTAGAATTTCCCGCAAAGTTTATGCTGGTAGCCGCTATGAATCCTTGTCCTTGCGGCTTTTGGAACGATCCAGAAAAAGAATGCCGCTGCACGGCCAATGAAATTTTTCGCTACCAGAAAAAAATTTCCGGCCCTCTTCTTGATCGTATAGATATTCAAATAACCGTTCCCCGCGCCAAAACCGAAGAACTTATGGAAAAGAAAATTTTTGAAAATGAAAAAAAACAAGCGCAGGAAATTAAAGAAAGAGTAGCTTTAGCTCGGGGAAAACAAAAAGACAGATTTAAAAAACTCAACCTTAAAATCTTAGTTAATAGCGAACTCTCTTCTCATGAGTGTGATGATATAATTTCTTTAAATGAAGACTGCCAAAACTTCCTTAAAAAAACCTTGGAAAAATCCCTAATCTCCGCCCGAGGTTATTATCGTACTTTAAAAGTTGCTCGCACTATTGCTGATTTAGAATCTTCCGAAAACGTTCTTCTTCCTCATCTCGCCGAAGCCTTCCGTTATCGCTTAAAAGATTGATTACCATAAAAAAAACGGCACAAGCCGCATCTTTTACTTCAAACCTCCTACTTTATTTAACTAGTTTATTTGCTATTATTTTACAAACGGATTTTTTGCTCCGTGCACTTCAAAATGTAAATGGCATCCTGTCGGTCCCGACACGTTTCCCGTTTTTCCCATATAAGCGATAATTGTTTTAGTATCTACTAAATTTCCGACTTTTGCTTCATTTTCCTGATTATGCGCGTATAAAGTTTTTGTGCCGTTCGGGTGCTCTATGACTATATAATTTCCATACCCGTTATTCCAGTCATTTATTTTTTCTTCCACCACCACTCCCTCCGCCGCCGCGTATATTAGTGTTCCGCAAGCGTTTGCTATATCCACCGCGTTATAATTATGCAACTTCCCCCAATTCCATCCTTTTGTCGGCATAGAAAAATACCCTGGCAGATTTGGTAAAAGATTAGAAGCCTTAGCAAGTGTTTTTATTGATTTGGCGCCCGGTATAATTACATCCACTCCTGTTTCTATTTTCTTATTAAATTTTCTTATATCGTCTGCGCTCACACTGTATAATTCAGCTATACTTTCCGCAGTTTCCCCATCCTTTACTGTATAAATAACTCCTAAAACCGGTAAAATTGCTATTTCTTCCCCCTCCTTTAGTCGGCTTTTTTCTGATTTATTATTAGCAAAGAGTATAGTTTCTTCTGAAATTCCAAATTTTTCCGCTACTGTCTTTATTGTGTCTCCTTTTTGTATTTTATAAACCATCAAATTATCTTTCTGTGTTAAAATAGGTTTCAGCGGGCTGTCTTCCGGCAAAGCTTCCGTCTGGTTTATTAAAAAATATCCCGCTACCACCTCTTCTTGTTCTTTAACTTGAATATCTGCGCTAAGTTGTCCAACCGCTAAATCTTGGCTTAAAAGTGCTGCTTCGGTAATATTCACAGGCCCTCCTAGGGACTTTCTATTTACTCCTTCTTCCTTATAATAAACGAAGGAAGTTACAGAGATTCCTAAAACGAGCAAAATCCCCAATGTGTAGGGGTTCTTTAAAAAAGAAACACAATTATTAAAGTTTATACTAATAAGATAATGATACCTTGGAATCTTAATGAGAGTCAACGCCAAGCTGTGGATAGCCCCATTTTAGGCCCATTACTCATAGTTGCCGGCGCCGGCTCGGGAAAAACCGCCACTCTTATCAGCCGCTTAGGTGCCATTTTAAGTTCCGGCGTTAATCCTGCCGAAGTTGTGGCTATTACATTTACCAATAAAGCCGCCGACGAGATGCGCTCTCGCGTTGAGAACTCAAATTGCCTCAAAAAGAACTCTTCTCGCCCTTTTATCGGCACTTTTCATTCTTTCGGCGTTAGTATTTTAAAGAAAGAAGCTTCTTATTTTGACCGCGATGCCCGTTTTTCCATTTTTGACAATAACGACAGCTCGCGCCTCTTAAGAAAAATATTTAAAGAAATAAGCGCCGGCTCTAAAGAAACCAATTTTTCTTCTACTGTTAGCAAAATCAGTCGCTTAAAAAACAATCTTTTACCAACAGAGTCCCTCTCTGAATCCTCTAATTTTGCCGATCGCCTTGCCGCGGACGTCTTCTTCAGTTATGAAAACGTTTTAAAAAGAAATAACGCCTTTGACTTTGACGACCTTATAGAAAAACCGGCGCGTATCTTTTTATCCAACCCAGATACTTTAGAAAAATATCACCGCCTCTTCCGCTTTATTCTCGTTGATGAATATCAAGACATTAATCCTGCGCAATATCAGTTTATCCGCTCTCTTGCCGGCGAAGATGGCAACTTGAATGTTGTTGGTGATGATAATCAGGCTATTTACGGTTTTCGCGGCGCCGATTTTAAAAACTTTCTCAACTTTGACCGTGATTTCAAAAACGCCCGCGTGGTAACTTTAGAAGAAAATTACCGTTCCACCGGCAATATTATCGGCGCCGCTTCCGGTCTTATTCTAAAAAATAAGCTTCAGCGCCCTAAAAAACTTTGGACAAAAAACCAAGCCGGCAGTCCCGTTCTGATTATAGAAAACGAAGACGAAGAAGAAGAAGCCGCGCGTTTATCCGAAAAAATCTCCCTTTTAAGGCGCGGCGGTGTGAAAGAGTCAATTACTATTCTTTATCGCACCAATGCTCAATCCCGCCCTCTGGAACAAGCTTTTATTGAAAATAACATTCCTTATTTTATTTTTGGTGGTCTTCGTTTTTATGATCGCAAAGAAATAAAAGACATTGTTTCAGTCCTTCGTTTTACTTCCAATCCTAAAGACGAAGCCGCAAAAGAAAGAATGAAAAAATCCTTCCATCGCGCCGATTCTAATTTACTCTTTATTGAACTTTTACAGAAAAAAGATTATCCGCCTGCCGCCCTTATTGATTTTATTTTAAAATCCACCTCCTTCCTTAAAAATCTTGAAAAAAATTTTGATAATTTCCGCGAACGCGAAGAAAACATAAAAGAACTTTATTCCTTTGCCACCTCTTCGCCTAATCTGGAAGAGCTTATTGAAAAAATCTCTCTTTTCCAAAGTTCTGATTCCCGCCCTAAGTTCAAAAATACTGATTTTTCAAAAAGCATCTCTATGATGACTATTCATCTCTCTAAAGGCCTGGAATTTGATCGGGTTTTTATTGCCGGTTTAAGTGAAGGTCTCTTGCCTCATGCTATGTCTTTTAAAAAAGGGGAGGATATTGAAGAAGAAAGAAGGCTTGCTTATGTTGCTATGACCCGCGCCAGAAAAAATCTTTGCCTAAGTTTTCACGGTCTGCCTTCAAGATTTTTAGGAGAAATTCCTTCCGAATTTTTAGAATTTGATGCCGGCCGTGTGATAGATTTTGACGACGAAGAAAGATATATCACTATCTAAAACACTTTTTTATTACTCTCTCAATTTTCCTATCTCGCAACAAAATAGTCTTTATAAATTTTTTAATCTTTAAATTATAAAACTCTTTTTCATTATTTTTATACACGTCGCAGAATACTCCCGCCTTTTAAGGCGGGAGATGAATGCGACACCATTCTTAGCACGGCTTACGCCGTGCTAAGATAAA
>MHLG01000027.1:0-6791 GCA_001821375.1 Candidatus Liptonbacteria bacterium RIFOXYD1_FULL_36_11
CATATGAACCAGTACATATGGTTGACAAAAATGAAAAATAGAATATAATACAGAGCAGAATTATTGACGTTCAAAAAGGCTCTTCGGAGCTAACTCAACTGAAGGAGAAATATGATGAAAAGATTGACGGGAGTTTTACAGGTTTTGTTGGTGGTGGTCGTTTTTTTGACTGTAAACGGATGTATGACGACTGAGCTCTGTGATAGGCTTGGGCGGAACGAAAATTACATTACCAACAACACAAACGCGATTGATGACGCCGGAAAAAGAACTGACGGGATTGAAAATCGGGTAGCGGCGCTGGAAAAATCCCAAGTGGATACCACTGGTGCGATAAATTCGTTAGATGCCCGAGTAACGAAGAACGAAACAGTGATTTCTAGAGTAGAGGGAAAGTTGTTATCTCTTCAAAAAGAAGTTTTTAAGCGCTTAGGAGTATTGTCCGACCAGGCGCAGATAATCCGTCCAGTTTTTGATGGGAGAAAAGCGCCTTTAATGGTTGGACCGTTTGCGCCGGGATCGGCGACAGCGGTTGTCTGTAAAAATGGAAGGATAACCTCTGCCGACGCCCAAATTGCCGAGGTTTCAAAATGCCTTGGTAAAAAGTGTGTTGATGGCGTGACGATTACGATAGAGATTGATTCTATTGTAGCCGGGCATGATGTTGACCCGATTAAAAAATCGGGGTGGGCGTCTAACGAAGAGCTGGCTCGAGCCCGCGGAGCGTTGGTCGCAAAAGGATTAAACGTGGGGAAAATTTTAGTTCTGCCATGTTTGGATCCAAAGCGGCACGGGCCGGGGAAATCGGATAATCGGTTCGTATATGTTTTCCTTATTGCAAGGAAGATGCCATAAGAAAGTTCATTACTCCGCCTCGCGTGTGAAAACGTGCGAGGCGGTTTTTTGTTTATAAAACTCTAAGCGGCTTTATTGATTATCCGTTTAGCAGAGAAAATAAATTTATCAGGATATTTGAAGAAATTTTTAAGAGAGTGAAGAGGATGTTTAACGGAAAGACCGTCTCTTTCAATAAAAAATTCTTTATTATTAATTCTTAAAATGGCATCATGGCCGCCTCGGACAACGCCAGTATAATAAACGCGGAGATTTTCCATTTCTTTTCCGTGATAATCGCGAAGTTTAACAAGTTCAACACTGGAAACACGGCCGGGATAATTTTTATTAAAGAAACGAATAGAGATTTTATCACGATTATTTTCTAAAAGCTTAATAATATTAGAAGAGGTTTTTTCGTCTAAGTCGGGATTTAAAGCAAAATCAAGATGTTTGCCAATAGTTTCTACCGGAAGATCGGAAAGATGGGAAATTTCCATAATTTCGCGGGCTTCTTCAATATTATGAATATCAAGATTAGATAGTTCAACGAGAGAATTTCGGAAATCTTCCGAGTTACTATCTTTAAAGCCGACTTGTTTGGCAAATTTATCAATATCATTTATAAAAATGTTTTTTTCTCTTAGAGCTTCAATTGGATTAGAAGAAGAAGGTTGTATATAGTCTCCTACTTCTATTTTATTTTCTCCGGAAATATCTTTTGACGCGGGCGCAAGTGGGATTTCTTGATTACCTATTTGATCTTCCACTTTTATTCCGTTTATTTCGTTTGTGTCTACAGGAAGAGTGGGAGAGTTGGAAGGGATTTCAGCGGAGGTGTTTGACGACATATTATTACTTCCTGAAATTATATTATTTTCTATTTCAGGAGGCGCGGGGATAATTTTTGATTCGCTGGTGGTGGTAGATTCGGAAGAAAACAATTTTTCTTTTTGGGAAGCGTTGTTTTCTAAAATATTATTGATTTTTTCAGGAGAAAGATTTTCAGTTAAATTATTTTTTGGAAAAGCGTCGTGAAAAGCTTTGTCCCAATTTATGCCTTCCAGTATCTTTTTTGTCATTTTTGTCGGCTCAAAATTCTTTGGTAGCCCATATTCGGTAGGATTTTTCACAATAACGTCTTTTAAGCGGTCAATATTGTAGGTTTTTAAAGCTTCTGCTGTTTTTTGATTGTCATTGCCAAGACGGTTAAAAAGTTCTTTAAAACGTTCTTTTAATTGCAGGTCGGCTTCTTTCCAGACGCTTTTACCGCCTTGATAATTAAAATGCTCTATGGAAGAAAAGGTAGGAGGGGTAATTCCTGATTTACTAGAGGAGTTAAGATTTTCTACGGCAGAGTGAGCGGCAGATGGAGCAAGAGGAGAAAGTTCAGAAAGCTTAATATCTACAGGATATTTATGCGTGTCATCGTCAGGACCAACGCCAATTTCCGAAGAGCGGTGAATAGATTCAGATGATTTTGGTTTTAATTCGGGAGGAATTTTTTTATTAACTTCATGAGATTTTGCTTCAAGCGCTTTTCTAAAAGATTCTGGGAATTCTCCATAATTAAGTTCAGTTTTAGCTCTTAATATTTCATTTTGCGTAACGCCATCAATTTCCATATGGTAATAACTTGGTTCTCCGTTAATTCCACGCGTAATTTCCATTTTAAAAAGTTTGTTGCCATTTTTATCAGAATATTCATGAAAAGAAAGACCAGGTGTTTCTTTATCTAAAGCTTTATCCATTATCCACATTTTTATTAAGTCTTCGCGATTTTGATTATTCTCAGCAAGTCCTTCGGCAGTTTTAATAAATCTTTCTGCAATTTGAGGTTTTAAATCTTCAGTTCTTTTTATGTAATTATCTATTTCTTCTTTGGATATTTTAACGCCAGTGGTTTTGCCGTCTATGTCGCTTACTTGTTTAATAACCAAGCCGCCATCAGCAGTATGTTTTATATCAACATTAAAAGCTTTCTCCGTTATATTTTTATCACCTTCAAGAATGTAGGTTTTTAATATCTTATCTTTAGTTTGTTCTTCAAATGTTCTCGCAAATTTTTCAGATGTTCCCCCTTCAGGGTTAATAGCAGGTTTTTGTTTGTCGTAGGAAAACCAGTTTTTGATGCTGCTCCATAATCCATGCTTACTTCCGCTATGAGTTTCAGTAAGATGCTCGGCGGAAGCGCCGGAAACGCCAGTGCCAAAAGCAAATTCTTTTCCATATTCACTAAAGAGATGCCAGATTTTTCCGATGGATTCAATACCGGTTTCAACAACAAGAGCGGTAGTGGCGGCTTTACTTGTTTTTTCAAGTAAGCGCAGTCCATAAGAAACAGCGTCAATGGTGCCAATATTATTAACTATTTTATTTAAGTCTTTTAAGAAGTTGTCGTTTTTTTCTAGAATTGCGTTTTTTCTTTTATGTTTTTCTTCTGAAGATAAGGTACTTTCTTCAATATCAGTAATTTGTTTGTTTATTTTTATAAGGCTATTTTCTAAATAGTTAGTAACAAATGACTGAATAAGAGTAAGATTAGCATCTTCTCTATTTGATAATCTTTGAATAAGATCTTCGGGAAGGCTAGCTCTGTAAGCTTTTTTGAGGTTTTCTACGGAAGCATTTTCTCCACCGGAAACTTTTTCAGCTTCTTTATAAATTTTATAAGCTTCTTCTTCGGCTTGTTCTTCTTCTAAACGCTTTTTTTCTATAATATCTGCTCTTTTCAGACGAGATTCTTTTTCCATTTCAGAGAGAAAACCGATAGCTAAGCTCGCCCTTAAAGCATTTGTAAAAGGATTAAGCATATTAAAGCCGTGTAAAACACGCCCAACTTTAATAATCATAAAAGGAATTTTTCCTATACCGGAAGCTTTTTGAGTTAAGTTTTTATTTTCTCTTTCCTTGTTTTTTATAGCTTGTTCTTCTCTTCCGGTATAAATATCACGGAGAGCTTCAGCGCGTCTTTTAACAGAATCTAGAGATTGAAGAGAATTTTTTTCTAAATCACTAAGATTTTCTTTGTTTTCTACGGATAATTTTTCGGTTATTTTAGAAAAGGCTTTTTTAAGTTTGTTGTTTTTCCATGCTTCAGCTTTAAAACCGATATTAGCCAGTCCTTCAAAAATTCTTTTTCTTTCTTTTTCCGGGAGTTTAATAACTGCTTTTTCTATTTTTTTCTCTTCTTCGTCTTCCAAAATTTCTTTTTCGGAATCAAGATCTTTTTCAATTTTCTCTAAATCAAATTTTTTGAGTTCTTCCTCTAGTTCTTTAAAAAGATCCTCTTCAGATAGTTCTCCTTCCGTTTTTTCTGTTTCTTTTTTTTCGTCTTCTTTAAGCCATTCTTTAGCTTTTTTTTCGGCATCTTCTTTGTTATAAAAATAATCTTCAAGGAAAAATTCTAAACCTGCTTCTGTAACAAAACCAGCTGGTAATTTTTTCTCTGCCGGGAGAATTTTTTTAATTGTAAAATAATTAATTTCTCCTTCATTATCAAAAAACCAAACTTGGTCGCCTATTTTAAATGTCTTTTCTTCGCCGGTACGGTCTTTAGTTGTTATGATTTCTAGATCTTTTTCTTCTTCAGGGTTTTGTTCTAGCAGCGTTGGCTCTTGTAGCGGCTCTTCTGGTGGAGTTTCAGTTGGCAATATTGGTTCGGGTTGTGTTTTTACTTCAGGATTTTCTGGTTTTTCTTCTTGGGTTTCTAATTTTGAAGATGATTTTTCAGCATCTTCTTTATCTTTATAATGAGGGAGATTCTTAATATTAAAAGGCTTTATTTCCTTTGGTGTGTTTTTAGTATTAGTTTTATCAGATTCTGCCGGCTGATTTTCTTTATCTTGTCTTCTGTTTTCCACCATTTTTATAAATTCTTCTTGATTTATTCCAGCAGCAGTAAAAAAATCTTTAGCCAGAATTAATGCCTTTTTATGTCCAAATTCATCTTTTGTTTTGTTGTAAGTATCTAAAGCAGTATCTAATAATATTTCTTTTTCTTCTTTTGATTCTGATTTTTGAGGTTGTTTTTCTTGGGGAAATTTTTCTACCATAAGATTATTTTACCATTTTTCTACCATAAGAAAAGATTGGGAAGAGGATAATTTTAAGGTTTGAAAAATTTCCTCCGTGATAAAAGGCATAAAAGGATGAAGAAGCTTGAGGCAACCAAAAAGAATTTTTTCTAAGAGGAAGTAAGCGGCTTGTTTGTCTTTTTCGTCAGCGCCTTTAAGGCGAGGTTTGGCTTCTTCTATTATTTTATCGGCAAAAGAGTGCCAGAGGTAATGGTAAGATTTTTCTCCGGCAAGGTGAAATTCAAATTTTTCATAGTGGGCAGTAATGGCTTCTTTTATTGATAAAAAATCTGCTAACTTATTTTTATCTTCTTCGGTTAAAGATTTTTCCGCCGTGGCGGTGTTATAATCTTCCGGCTTATTCATAAGGATAAAGCGGGCAACGTTCCAGATTTTTGTAGTGAAGTTGCGGTAAGCGCGAATTTTATCTTCGGAAAGTTTAACATCATTACCGGGACCGGTGCCGATAACAAGAGAGAGACGAGTGGCGTCGGCGCCATATTTTTTTATCATATCAAGCGGATCTATGCCATTACCTAAGGATTTGCTCATTTTTTTCCCTTTTTCATCGCGGACGAGGCCGTGAAGATAAACTTTTTTGAAAGGAATATCACCTAAGAGACAAATGGACATTAAAATCATTCTTGCCACCCAGAAAAAGAGGATGTCGTAGCCAGTTTCAAGGATGCTGGTGGGATGGTAAGTTTTTAAATCGCCGGTATTTTCCGGCCAGCCAAGAGTAGAAAAAGTCCAGAGGCCGGAAGAGAACCAAGTATCTAAAGTATCAGAGTCTTGTTGCCAATCCCCTGTTTTAGGAGTAGGAGGTTTTTCACCGACAAAAATTTCTTCTTTGTTATACCAAACAGGAATGCGGTGGCCAAACCAAATTTGGCGGGAGATGCACCAGTCGTGAAGATTGTCTATCCAGTTAAAATAAGTTGTTTTAAATCTATCGGGGATAATTTCAATTTGGCCGTTTTCCACAACTTGGCGCATAAGTTTTTTAAGAGTGGTTTTTGAACCGGCGGGAATTCCGGAAATTTTAGAATTTTTTAAGATAAATTCTTTATTAACACCGATAAACCATTGAAGTTTAGGAAGAGGTTCAATGGGAGTTCCACAACGATAACAAACTGAAAGATTTTGAGGAACTTCTTCTTCTTTTTCTAAAAGGCCGCGAGTTTTTAGATTTTCTATTATTTGTTTTCTAGCTTCTTTTATTGATAAACCGCTAAATAAACCAGCTTTTTTTGTCATTAAGCCGTCTTCGCCGATAATTTGAATGCTTGGAAGATTATTTTTTGAGGCGATTTCTTCGTCAACGCGGCTGTGGGCGGGAGTAACGCCAAGAGCGCCGGTGCCGAAACTTGGGTCAACGCTACGGTCAGCAACAATTTTTATTTTTAAAGAAACACCGCAAAAATCAGCTTCATATTCCTGTCCAATATATTTTTTATAACGAACATCATCGGGATGGACGGCAACAGCAGTGTCGCCTAGTTTTGTTTCCGGACGAGTGGTGGAAATAGCAATAGGAAAATTTTTGTCGTATTTAAAAGTGTAGAGGGTGGCTTTTTTTTCTTTATATTCAACTTCGTCGTCGGCGAGAGTGGAGCCGCAATGCGGACACCAGTTAATAACGCGAGAGCCGCGGTAGATTAAGCCAAGATTATACATTTCTTTGAAAGCGGATTGGACGGCACGACCGCGCGGTTCGTCTAAAGTATAAGCTTCGCGATTCCAATCAATGGAGGCACCCATTTTTTTAACTTGAGTAACAATAGTATCGTGACTCTCGGAGGCAAACTGGCTAACGCGGCGTAAAAATTCTTCACGGTCGAGATCGTGGCGAGTTTTGCCTTCTTTTTCATAAATCATTTT
>MHLG01000027.1:7178-9134 GCA_001821375.1 Candidatus Liptonbacteria bacterium RIFOXYD1_FULL_36_11
AATTTCAAACCGATTGTCATAAGATAACAATATTTCTCTTTTTTTATTATTCGCTAAACTTTTGAGTCTTTCTTTAGCTAAAAAATTAAATTTTAGTTTATCGGGATCAAAGAAAAAATCTTTAAATTTTTCATCAAAGAGAATATAAAAGCGGTCGGTGGGAAGTTTCAGTTTATTGCCATAATTTCCTACATAAGGAAAAGCGGACGCGTGGACTAAGGTTAAATGAAGAAATTCGTCTAAGCCGGCATTTCTTATTTTGTTTTCAGCTAAATGCCAACCTAAAATACTAAAATGAGCTATGCCGCCAGGTTTTAAAATTCTGTAAATTTCCTTTAAAGCCAGATCAATATTTCCGAGAACATAAAAAAGGCTATCCGATGAGAAGAGATAATGGAAAGTGTTATCCGGAATTATGCTTAAATCTCTAATATTTCCTCTTATATATCTTTGCCCGGGAATAACAATATTTTCGGCACTTAGAATGTCAATACCGAAAAATGCATATTGTTCTTGGTCAAAACTAATAAAATAATTAATAGCCTCTCTAATAGCTCCTCCTTTGTAGCAGCCGATATCAGCGATAAGAAGCGTTTCTCCGGGAAATTTTTTTTCTAAATCAGCCCAAATATCTTTAAAACTAACTCTTAAGTCTTCTTGATAAAACGTCATAAAGATAACAGGGCCGCTGTCAGTTCTTACTATAGGATTAAAATATTTTCCTCTATTTGACCATAGGGCTATTTTTTCAATTTTAAGAACCTGCGGGTTTTTATTGCCAAGTTCGCTCTCGCTTCCAAATACTATTTCTTCGCAAGCCAAGTTTTTATCTTCCATAACTTTCCTCTTTTCTGTGAGTAGTTTTTATTATTCTTTTTAAAAGGCTGTTAATAATATACAATGTTTTTTTAATATGTCAAATTCGGCCGGTTATGTTTAGTTTGTATAAATCAATAAAAAAAGCCGCGGCTGTAAATACCTGCCGCGGCGGGAAAGGTTCGGAAAATTTAATCAAGAAGAGATATATCTAAATCTTCATCATTAACTGAAAGGAAAAGAGAAAGGTGTTTTTCAGCTTCCGAAGTTTTTGCTTCTTGGATTAAAGCTGTAACAATTTCATATAACTTCTCTCTTACTTCATCGGAAGGTAATATTTCGGCAATTCCTTTTAATCTTTCTTTGATGCGATCTCTGTTTACGTTACTTACATTACTTACTTCACTCATAATTCTTCTCCTTTTAAAAATTTTTGGTGCAAAAAGATTGTTTAGAGAATAAAGTAAAAAAATGATTTTTTCAAGTATGCAAAAAATGAAAAATAAGAAAATTATTTTAGATAGATAAGTTACCGTTGGCTCGGAGGGTTTTTTTCTTTTTTTGCAAAAAGTTGAAGTAGGCGGCGGCGGCAATCATAGAGGCGTTATCAGTGTTTAGTTTAAGCGCGGGAGCAAAAAAAGAAAGTTTGGCTTTTTTGGTTTCTTTTTTAAAAAGAGAACGAAGAGCTTTACTGGAAGCCACTCCCCCGCAAAGAAGAACGGATTTAGCTTTAAATTCTTTAGCGGCGCGTAAAGTTTTTTTAATCAAGACGCTGAAAGCGGATTTTTGGAAAGAAGCGCAGACGTTTTCTGTTTTAAAATTTTTATGGTCGCGAAGATAATAAAGCACGGCTGTTTTTAAACCGGAAAAACTAAAATCGTAATCTTTAGAGTTAATCATCGGACTGGGGAAAATTACTGAATCCGGTTTTCCTTTTTTGGCTTGTTTTTCTACTGCAGGTCCGCCAGGGTATGGAAGATTTAACATCCTGGCTACCTTATCAAAAGCTTCGCCGATAGCATCGTCGCGGGTTTCACCAAGAATTTTCCAAGTTATTGTGTTTTTCATTAAAGCTAAAATTGTATGTCCGCCGGAAACAATAAGGCAAACAGCAGGAAATTCCGGAGAAGATTTTTGATT
>MHLG01000027.1:9150-31740 GCA_001821375.1 Candidatus Liptonbacteria bacterium RIFOXYD1_FULL_36_11
AGAGGCTTTTGAAGTTTTTTCGCGAGAGCTTTGGCAAAATTTATTCCCTCCCAAAGAGCAGGCTCAAGGCCGGGGCCAACGGTGACGGAGATTAAATCAACTCTGTTAAATAATTTTACCTCTGGCAAAATTGCCGATGAGCGGCATTTAATAGGGTAAATTTTTTTTAGAAGAAGAGGGAGATTTTTAGCGTGTTCGCGTTTAGCAAGCATAGGAACAACGCCGCCAAAAGGGGCGTGTAGTTTAACTTGCGAAGAAACGACGTGATGCAAGATTTTAAAAGAGGGATTTTTAAGCCCGCCCTTTGCTTCTAAAAGAGAAATAGCTGTTTCATCGCAAGAGGTTTCAATAGATAAGATGCGCATAGCGTTAAAATACTATAATAATTTCTTGAAAAAGAAAACCGCCGAGAAGGCGGTCTGGCGAATAAGTGATTTTAGCTAGTGATGACAAGTTCTTCTTTAGGATTTTCCAATTTAAGATTAGAAATAATTTTTTCAGCAACAAAAAAAGGTTCCAGATAATCTTTATAATTATCCGGTTTTTGCTCGTCAAAAAGCGCGGTCTTTATACCGCCCGGGTAAACGGAAAGGATTTTAATAGCGTTGCCTTCGTATGTTTCTACTTCTAAACGAAGCCCTTTTGTGAAACCATCAACAGCACGTTTTGAGGCACCATAAGAAGCTGATTCAAGATGAGGCTCAAGAGCGCTAATAGAGATGATATTTAAGATGGTTCCAAAATTTTGTTTTTCCATAACGGAAAGAGCGGAACGGCAACCATAAATAGTTCCAAAAACATTTACGTCAAACATCCGGCGGACGCGAGACATATCAAGATCTGAAACACGAGAATATGGAAGCCAGATGCCGGCGTTGTTAATCCAAATATCTATTTTACCAAATTCAGAAAAAGTTTTAGCGGCAAGATTTTTTATTTCATCTTCTTTTGAAACATCAGCGGGAAATGAAAGAGAGGCGGCGGGAGGCGGAAGATTCTTAAGTTTTTCTTCATTTAGATCGCTTGCCACAATTTTTGCTTCTTCTTTTGAAAAAAGTTTAACGAGCTCCAAGCCAAGACCAGAAGCGGCACCAGTAATGACAATAATTTTATTTTTTAGATCCATAAGATAATTTTAGCAAATTTTGAAGAGGATAAAAATATTTTATTTTATGTGCCTCCAGTAGGAATTGAACCTGCATTTTGAGCTTCGGAGGCTCACGTTCTATCCGTTGAACTACGGAGGCAATTTTATTTTGTTATTTTAAAAAAAATTGTGTAAAAAAAATCGGAAAGTTTGATATTGGTGCTCAGGGCGGGATTTGAACCCGCAAGTCCTTTCGAACACAACATTTTAAGTGTTGCGCGTATACCAGTTCCGCCACCCGAGCAATGTTTTATTTTTTTGTTCTATTTTTACCGCGGTGTGTTGGTTTTAAACTATGACAGTTAGGACAGAGAATTCTTAAATTTTCAATTCTATTATCATGCCTGTCTCCATTTATGTGGTCAAGTTCTAAAGGTAGGTAACCATCCTCACTTATTTTTGCCCATTTGCATTCTTCACAGAATTGCGGTTTTAAATTTTCTTTAAATAATCTTTTTTTAAGTTTAAAACTTTGGAATAGACTTCCTTTAACTAAGATTTTTTTTAAAGGAATTAAGGGTTTTCCTATTCCTTTTAATCCTTTATTCCAAGCTGCTCCTTTAAAATGAGTGATGCTTAATTTATATTCTGTTACATATCTTTTTAATTGTTCATAATTGCCACCAGCTTCTCGTAATTTTAGTTTTAAAAGAACTTGTCTAAAGCTAGTAGAATTTTTTACAGATTTTTGAAGTTGCCTAACAGTCCATGACCTTTTTTTCATTATTTAATTTTAACAAACGGCAAACGCATTTTCAATTAAGTAAACACACGTTTACCATTAAAAGAGGCCATGGCCGGAATTGAACCGGCGTATAAGGGTTTTGCAGACCCTTGCCTTACCACTTGGCTACATGGCCATCTTAAAGCTATTTAAAACGCCTTTATTGCGAAGAGCTTTATTTATATTACTTCCCGATGAGAGCTTTTTCAACAGCAGAGCTGTTTTCCGGGCCAAAGTCATAAAAAAAGGAAACGTGCGGCATAGGCTTTATGTTTATCTTTCTTAAAAGATGCCAGTTGATGTTTTTTTCGGCAGATTTTAATTTTTTAAGGACGGCGGCGCCTTTTTCAGAAGGAATGGTGCTAATGCCAACTTTAGCATTATCAAGTTTTTTATTAACTTCCGTGGAAGTGATAGTAACGAGCACGCTCTCAAAATTAAAATCACGGCGGAGCATTTCACCAAGTTCTTTTTGAATAAGACTTTCAACTCTTTCTTTCCTAAAAAATTGCATAAGAGAAAAAAGTTAGGAAGTGACTAAAAGTTCATCGCCGGCTAAAATATTAAAATCAGAGTCTGAAAGTTCAACAATTAATCCGCATTCTTTTCCAGTTTCAATTTGGCGGACTGACAATTTTTGAGATTCAAGGCTTTTTATTTTTCCTTTGCCAATTATCGTGTCGGCGCGATTAATTTCAAAAGAGTTTCCAGATTTTAAAACACCTTCCTCTACTTTACCGCCAATAGTTTTTAAAAGCTTGTCAGAGTTAAAAACAGCCAGAACAAGCAGGCGGTTTTTTACTTCTTTTTGTCCAACGCCAGTTTTAGCATCTTCAACAGATTTAATAAGTTCATAAATTATTTCGGAAGAGATTATTTTTACGCTGTGGGCGCGGGCGAGATTTTCGGCGGCTTTAGCAGTTTTAACACGGAAGCCAATAATGGAAGCAGCGGAGGTAAGAGCTTCTTTAACAGTGCCATCAGTAATTTCCCCTACTGAAGAAGAAATGATGATTACTTTTTTTTCGTTTTCGTTTTCTGGCAAAGAAGAGATGACTTGAGATAAAGCTTCCAGTGTGCCGGCAGTGTCCGCTTTTAGAATAAGATTAAGAACTTGAATGTCGGAAGAGGTGCCAAAAGCAGTTAAAGAAGTTTCCGGTTTTTTTATAAGGTCGCGGGTTTTGGCGGGTATGATTTTTTCGGGGATTTTTATTTCAGCGAGATTGATTATGCCAGCGGAAAATACCGCACCGATTTCAGGCAAACTTTCAAAACCCATAATAACAGCGGGGGCGGAGGGAAAAAGTTCGCCGACTTTTTCGCCAAGAAAATTTTCTAACATTTTTATTTTTCCAAAAGCAGAGCCAGAGACAATTTCTTGGCCGAGTTTTAAAGTGCCGTTCTTAATAATGACAAAAACTTCGTTGCCGCGGCGGGAGTCTTTTTTTACTTCTAAAACAATACCGCTAGCAAGAACCGCGGGATTGTAGTTTAAACCTTCAAGCTCGGCGGTAAGAACAACTAAATCTAAAAGTTCGGGAATGCCAGTGCCGGTTTTAGCGGAAATTTCTTGCCAGCTTATATCTCCTCCGAAGCCCTCTAATAAAACGCTATTAGCTAAAAGATCTTGTTTGGTTTTTTCAATATCAGCGTTGTTTTTATCTGTTTTATTAATAGCAACAACAAAAGGAGTTTTGGTTTTAAGAAGAATATCTAAACATTCTTTGGTTTGTGGTTTAACTCCATCGTCAGCCGCCACAACTAAAATAGCAACATCGGCAACGCCGGCGCCGCAAGAGCGCATACCAGTAAAAGCTTCGTGACCGGGTGTGTCTATAAAAGTGATTTTTTTTCCATTATGAGAAATTTCGTAAGCACCGATAGATTGAGTAATGCCACCAGCTTCACGAGTGGCAATACTGGTTTTTTTTATAAAATCAAGCAGAGTGGTTTTGCCGTGGTCAACATGTCCCATAACAACAACAACCGGAGGACGCGGAAGTTTTTTTAAGTTATTTTCATTTTCTTCGTTCACGATTTATAAAATAACAGATTTTTTGCGAATAAGCAAGGTAATTGACAAAAAAATGCTTTGATATAGCATAGGGAAAGTAAGTTTTAAATCTAAAAAAGGAAAGGGAGAAGAAAAGATGATAATAATTGAGTTTTTTAGTATTTATAACCCGAAGCAGGAGTTGGTTGGGCGGCTAGAGAAAAGATTTGCAGAAGAAGGAATGGAAGTTTTAATCTTTTCGTCTAATATAAAAAAACTTGCAGGTGAATTAATTATGGGGCCCGACGGGTGGCGTGATGTTTTTTTAGCCAGGGCTTCATGTTTTGGAAAAGAAGTACCAAAAGTATCAAAAATTTTAATGGAAGTTCTTCCGGAAAATTACAGGATTCAAATTACAAAATTAGAGTGGAGAAGATAAAATGTCTTGATTAAGGCTCTCAAAAGAGCCTTAATTTTTTTATAAAGTCTTAGAAAAAGTTTGAAAATATAAGAAAAAAAGAATAAGCTTTTTAAGAAAGGAGAGGTGGCTTCCGCCCGAGGCGGATCAGCCTAGGGCAAAATAAGGATAAAGGAACATAATAATGGAAAGTCTGTTTTTACTAAAAATAATGGGCCTTGGGATTTAATTTATTATGAAGCTTTTACACTAAAAAAAGATGCGGAGAGAGAAAAAAAATTTTTAAAATCAGGAAAAGGAAGAGAACGAATAAAGTATTTGTTTACAATATAAATAAGGAGAGGTGGCTGAGCGGTTGAAAGCAGCGACCTGCTAAGTCGTTGAACCTGAAAGGGTTCCGAGGGTTCGAATCCCTCCCTCTCCGCCAGATTACCAAGTTTGAACCTTGGTAAAATAAGGCGGATATGCAATCATATTTCGAAAAACCAAAATTTAAGCTCTACCATGCCAACTGCTTGGAATTGTTAGCTGAACTTCCTGAAAATTCAGTTGATATGGTTTTTGCTGATCCTCCCTATCTTCTTTCGAATGGCGGCTTTACGGTTCATGCTGGACGACGCGTTAGTGTTAATAAAGGCGAGTGGGATAAAAGCAACGGACTAAAAAAAGATTTTGAATTTCACCTTACATGGATAGAAGCCGTCAAGCGTGTCCTGAAACCACACGGCACAATTTGGATTAGCGGAACATATCATTCCATCTATCAATGCGGTTTTGCGCTTCAAGTTGCGAAATTTCATATTCTCAACGATATTGCATGGTTCAAACCGAACGCATCGCCAAATTTAAGTTGCCGTTATTTCACCGCAAGCCACGAAACCTTGCTTTGGGCGCGTAAAGACAAAAACGCAAAGCATATTTTCAATTACGACCTTATGAAAAATGGCAACTGGCCAGGGGATCAACTAAAAAAACCCGGACTGCAAATGCGTTCAGTTTGGGCAATGGGTACGCCGAAAACTGTAGAAAAGAAATTTGGCAAGCACCCGACACAAAAGCCTGAGGATTTGCTAAAAAGAATTGTTCTTGCCAGCACGAACAAAGGTGATTTAATTGTTGATCCATTTGCCGGAAGTTCAACAACTGGGATTGCCGCCTATCTTTTGGGGCGACACTTTATTGGCGTTGATACTGAACCGAAATATTTGAATGTATCAATAAAGCGATTTGAGGAGTTGGATCGCAATTTGAAAAATAAATTTTCTAAAAAAGTATGAAAATTATCACACGCGCAACAGCAATAAAGAATTTGAAAAAGCATATTGGCCAAGATTTACGAAAATTGGCTTTGGATCATGGTATTACGACTTATGAAACTGGAAAGCAAAACAAGGGTTGGAAAGGTCTTGTTTTGGAACGCTTGGCCGGACTTCAAACCAATATATCAAAAGCACCGAATGGGCTTACTTATGAATTAAAATCAGTTGCTTTCCGTAAAATAAAGGGCGAGCTTGTGCCGAAAGAAACAATGGCAATCACAATGATCAACCCCGAGGAATTGAAAGCCCATTCGTTTTTTGAAAGTCATTGTTGGGCGAAGCTGAAAACTATTGTCTTTTGCGCGGTTGAGTGGAACGGGATAAATTCCGAGGAAGCAAAATTGTTGAAGGTAGCAAGTTTAGATTTTGCCGAAGACGATGAATTAATAAAAGAGATCGAGGCTGATTATGACTTTATTCGCAACAAACTTATTAAACAAGGTTTCAAGGCTTTAACCGGCAAAGACGGCAAATGGATACAAGCTCGCACAAAAGGCCCCGGGCATGGCTCAATTAGCCGTGCGTTTTACGCACGCACGACGCTTGTAAAAAAGATTTTTGAGATTGCGAGTTAATATTGACAACAAAATAGACATTATGGAATGGACTAAATTAAATTGCTCAAAAAATCAGGTGAATAAGGCAGGAGACGTACTCATTTCTTCCGGTAGCTCACAAGAGGAATTAAACAGTGCTATTGATGTTTTAACAAATTGGCGCTCATCCCATAGTTTCCCCTTACACACCTTCGCCGTAAGATTAAAGCGTGTTTCTAAGCAAATTGATTCATCGGCGATAGTTACTCGTCGTCTTAAGCGCGTTTCATCAATACTCAATAAACTCAAACGGGATCAGACGAGCAAGATGAAAATGTCAAGAATGCAAGATGTTGGCGGATGTAGATCGGTTTTACCAAGCATTGATAAAGTTAACAAGCTTGTTGAATTATATGAAAAAAGCAGGGGTCTAAAACATAAATTATCTAATAAAAAAGACTACATAAAAAATCCTAAACCAGATGGATATAGGAGCTTTCATTTAGTCTACAAATATTATAGTGATAAAAGTAAGGAATATGACGGGTTGTTAATTGAAATACAAATTAGAACAAATCTTCAACATTATTGGGCTACAGCCGTTGAAACAGTAGACCATTTTACTAGACAAGCAATTAAATCCAACGAAGGAGAAAAAGAATGGATGGATTTCTTTAAATTGGTTAGTTCCGCATTTGCTAACATGGAAAAGACATCAGCAGTACCAAATACTCCTACCGATAAAAATGAATTACGGAAACAGATACAGGTGCTGGCAAAACAATTAAAAGTTGTCAGAAAAATGAATGAGTGGGCAAAAATTCATAAGATTATTGAGAACTTTGAGAAAGGAGCAAAAGAAAAATTCGATTTTTATCTTTTGAATTTGGATCTTACGACAAAAGAATTAAAAATTTCAGCTTATAGAAAATCTCAAGAGGAATTTGCAAATTCAGAATATTCAAAACTTGAAGAAAGAATGTTAAAAGACAAAGAGGACAAAGATATAGTTCTTGTTTCGGCGGATACTACAAAAGAATTAAGAAAAGCTTACCCTAATTATTTTTTAGATACCAAAGAATTTGTAAATAAATTGAGTGAATATTTCAAAGAAAGTGTGTTTGAAAATGATAAAGAAAAATAAGCTTATCAAAAAATCCACCATTATAAGCACGGCGGGGGCAGCAAACTTATTTGATTGAATAATCAACTGCATTTTGTCCCTTATCTGATTTATGTTTCGGAACATCAAACCATTCGGGATAAACTTTGAAGATAGCCCTTAATTCCTGTATAATTGGGTCAATAGTCTAGATAGTTAGCCGTTTTGCTCGATATTTCGGTTCTAACTTACGGACATCGTCACCGCCAAGTTTTACATTCAGCGAAATTGAAAGATGTTGCCTCAATATACAAAATATAAAAAAGGTTTGGGGGTGGTTTTGGGGGTTATATTAATTTTTGTAATTGCTTATCTTGCAGTTTTTGGTCGTGCTTTAAGCCAAAAGGAAAATCATATTGGAATAGTATTTGCATTACCAAAAGTAATTTTAGGTTCCGGGGTCGCGCGCATAGATGAAAAAACATATCTGTCCAAGAATTCAATTTCTTTTGTTCAAGTAATGGAAAAACAAGGATTTACTTATACCGAGCAGTTAGGTGCCAGTTATTTTTTTGAAAAGGATGAGGATAGTTATCTTTCAATAGGTAGAATGTATTCATCACATTTTATGGTATTTACTTATCCTACAAAAAATTAGCCTAAGCAATTTTGGTTTGGTTTTGGGGAAAAATTAGGGTAAAATTTTAGGGAAAAGTCGTAAGGTGAGATTTAAATTAGAAAATTATTAAAATAAAAATATGAAAGGATTTATTATAAATTTAGAGGAAAAAACTTTGGAAAATGATAATTTCAGGGAGGTGCTTTTTACTACTGATAAAAGTCAGTTAGTAGTGATGTCTTTGGAGCCGAAAGAAGAAATAGGAATGGAGACGCATGCCGAGCATGACCAGTTTATCAGAGTGGAAAAAGGAGAAGGAAAAGCGATATTAAATAGTGAGGAGTTTCCGCTTAAAGACGGGTCGGCGGTAGTGATTCCGGCAGGAACGGAACATAATATAGTAAATATATCGGATAGCGAAAAAATGAAACTTTATACCGTTTATACTCCCCCAGAACATCCGGATGGAACAATAAATAGAAACAAGCAGGAAGCGGAAGAGTGCGAAAAAAGAAATTCAAGCTTATCTTGAATAATTTTAAAATGAAAAATATAGTAAAAACGATTTATTTTACGGTGGGGTTGTCTTTTTTTACGGTGGCTTTAGTAGTTTCTACACAATTAAGAGCAGAGGAAAGTCTTTCTTTAAAATGCAGTTATCTTGACCCGATCACTATAGATGTTTTAGCACTTCTCGCAGCTTTATTTTTAGCAGGAGAAGGAATTTATAGAATTTACGAACATAAAAATTATTCTTTACCGAGACAGGCGACGAGAGCGATTCGGGTAGCCTTCGGATGCGCGATTATAACACTGCACATTATGCAGTTTTGGTATAAGTAAAAAAGAGTAGAAAATACGAGAGAGTTTTTATAATAAATGCGCCACGACAAAATCGGGGTGTATTTTTTTAAAATAATTTTTTTTGCCGTGATTTTTTTTCAAGGAAAAAAAGTATGAGGCCGCCGATTATAGAGAGAATGCCGACCAAGGTAAAAGTATAAACAAAGCCAAAAAATTGAGCAATAATAGCACCAATAGCGGCGGAGATGGCGTAGCCGATACTAACAGAAGTTGAGTAAACGCTCCACTCAAAGCTTTCCCTATTTTTATCAAGATTAATACTCCACAAGCCAAGCCAAGTAGGAAAAGCAAGTCCACTTCCTACTCCGTGGATGATTTGGGCTAAAAAAATAAAGGAAATGCTTTTTGCAAAAATAAAAAAGAAAGGGACGGTAGAGACTAAAAGAGTGCCGAGAATAAGCCATTTGGTTTTATTTTTTGTTTTATCAACATAAATAGAGAAAGGAAGCTGAACAAGAGATTTTGTAATAAGGAAAACAGTGCTGGCGATACCAGCGGTGGCGATAGTGCCACCAATAAGATTTTCTTTTATAAAAATAGCGAGAATTGGATCCATTAAACCAAAACCGGTTATTAAAAAAATATCGGAGAGCATTAAAAGTTTAAGAATACGATTCATTGGTTTTATTATAACCTGATTTTGTAAAGAAGATAAGATTTTAAAGGAAGTAGAAACAAACTATAATGTTTTAATGAGCTGGGAAATTATTTTAGAGGCTATAAAAAATAATACAGAATGGGGATATTTTTTTGCTTTTGCTATTTCTTTTTTGGAATCACTGGCATTTGTGGGATTGGCCGTACCGGGAGGAAATTTAGCGTTGGTGATGGGAATTTCAACGGCTTATCATTTTTTTGGATTTTGGACAATGATTTTAATATCCACTTTAGGGGCGATTTTTGGAGATGTTGCTAGTTTTTATTTTGGAAAATGGTCGGTAAAATTTTTCCGGCCGGACAGCAAAATATTAAATTTAAAATATTTAAATAGAGGGGAAGAGTTTTTTATCCGGCATGGGGGAAAAAGTGTTTTTTTGGGAAGATTCGCCGGACCGATACGCCCGATAATCCCCTATATCGCCGGGCTTTTTTCGATGAGTTTTAGATGGTTTATGTTTTATAACATAACAAGCGCTTTTTTATGGTCGCTTTTATTTATAGGAGGGGGATATTTTGGAGGACACTCATGGAAAATGATTAATAACTGGTCGATGAAAATAGTGCTTTTTGTGTTTCCGACTTTAGTGGTGGTAATAGTAGGTTTTTTATTAAAGAAAAAAAACGGAAAGTTTGGAAAAGAGCGGTGAAGAAAACAAAAAAACGGATTGAGTCCGTTTTTTTGTTTTTTGAGAAATTGGTTTTAAAACTTTAGTTTTGACTTGCCGCCGGGGCCGCTTTATGCAAGCGCCCACCGCCAAAGCCCATACCTATTCCCCTTTTTAACCCAAGCTCCTCAAAAATCGCTTTAGCTTCATCAGCTTTTCCCTCACTTAAAAGCTTGTGAGCTTCAGTAAATTTAGAGAAGTTTTCCGCAGTAATAGTTTCAGTAATTTTATTATTATCCATCAGACTTTTCCAGGTGTTATAATCGTTGTTTTCAATAGCGTTTTTTATAGCAGTGAAATTAGCTTGATTTTCTGGTTTCTTTTTCATTTCACCTTTAAAGCCAAAACCGCGACCAACTCCCAATTCTTTAAGAGTGGCTTCTCCTTCTTTAATTTTTAATAGAGCATTCGCATATTGGGAGAAGTTTTGTTCGTTAATAACTTCTGCAACTTTTTGACCGGAGACAAGCGATTGCCAAGCGCTATAATTTTTGCTTTCTATAGCTTTTTCTACAGCTATAAAGTCAGCGGATGGAACAGCTTGGCCATTTCCACTATTTTGCCCAGAAGCAAATACTTGCGGCAGAATAAAAGCGGAAATAACCATAAGACTAGCTCCTAAGGTGATGAAAATTTCTTTTTTATTCATTATTATTTTTTTATAAATTAATTGTAAAAGCGCGCTGTCATTTATTTATACGCCAGACAAATTTTTTTCTGTCATTAATTTATTAGCATTTTCAACTTGGGCCTGATTATTTTTAGCGGAAGTGGAGGAGCGCCGATTTTACCGGGGCGAATTTCTTCTGCGGAAAAAGAGTTAGAGCCAGTTTGTTCGCCGATAAATCTAGCAGGTACTCCTATTTTAACAATGTCGGTTTCTTCACATAAAGAAGAACAATTTACTTCCCAGACTTTTTTATTCCGGTCAATAATTTTTACAGTTCCATCTTCTTTGGAAATCACTAAACCGTTTAAAAGACCATTTTCAGGGTCATTCCAGACGGTGCGGTGAAAACCAGCTATTTTTCCGTAAGTGGGATAGTTTTCAAAAAGAGCGTCATCAAGAACTTCGCCAGCTTTAATTAAGGAAAGACTGGCGCCAAGAAGAGCGCTTAATAAAATACTTAAGCCGACAATAAGAGTGGGAGTAAAGCGATAGCCGTGTTTGGTGTGATGAAAATTAATAATAGCTAAAAACAAGAAAAAGGAGAGGGAGGCAATCCAAAAATAAGGCAGGAGTTCAAGAGTAAAGCTCCAAGGGCCATGATGCAGGTAGCGATAGATATCCCAATCGCTTTCCCTTAAAACAAAGAAGATGACACTAAAAGATAAACTGCCAAAAACAATAGTAAAAGCAAAAAAGCCCCAATAAGCCCAGTCTGTAAGGAAAAATTTCCATTTCGGTTCGGGGGTTATTTTTTCTTCTTTTATTTTTTCTAAAGTTTTTTTAGCTATTTCCGCCATATTTTTCTAAACTTATTTTTTTAAATTGTTTTTTAGCGCGGCTAATTAAAGTGGCAACTGTGCCGACTGGTTTTTTTATAATATCAGAAATTTCCTCATAACTTTTATCTTCTAGAAATTTAAGAATAAGAGCTTCGCGATAATTTTCTTTTAAGGATTGAATTATTTCTCTAGCCCTTTCCGCAGAATGCTTTTTTTCCATTTCTTTTTCTAAATCAATATCGGAGGAAATTTTTTCCAAATCTTCTTCGTTATAAGTATTAAAGATTTTAGGATTGTGTTTTCTTAAAAAGCTAACACTTTCATTATGGGCAATACGATAAGCCCAAGAGGAAAATTTTAAACTAGGATCAAAGCCGTTAAGATTTTTGTATATTTTTAAAAAAGTTTCCTGCAAAACATCTTCAGCGTCTTCACGCGAAAAGAAAAAAGCGCGGGAAAGATAACGAAGCAATCTATCTTCATAACGACTCAAGAGACAATAAAAAAAATCCTGATCTTTTAAAGACAGGGAGGCAAGTTCTTCATCGGTTTTACTCTCGCACTTTTCAGGCATAGGATTTTAAAATTTTAAGATTACTATAATATATACGCAAAAAATGTTGTTAGACTTTCAAATTCCTAAGGGAGCGGTGATAAGAGATGGCAAAACGGTGAGCTTCATCACGGAGACAGATGAGTGTTTTTTTTATAGAAGAAACTGAAATTATTAATTTTTTATCCTGAAAACCAAAAACCAGGCGATTGTTTTTACGATTTTTTCCTTTAGCAATTCCGACAACCGGGATTTTAAGATTTAAAGTTTGAAGAATTTTTTTAGCAACATTAATTTGACCAAGACCGCCGTCAACAAGAATTAAATCCGGATAAGGCCAAGTGTTATGAAATCGGCGAGTTAAAATTTCTGAAATCATAGCGACATCGTTTATTTGGTTTAAAGAGCGGATTTTAAATTTGCGGTATTCTTTTTTTGCTGGTTCCAGATTTTCAAAAACAGCCATACTGCCAGCAGAGGAAGTACCACTGATGTTTGAGATGTCATAGCCTTCTATTCTCCTAAATTTTACTTTAGTTTTATAAAAATCAGGAAATTTTTCAGTTTCAAGTAAGGCAACATCTTGAATATGCTCAAGTTTGGATATTTTATTTCTAACAGCAGCGGCGGTTTCAAATTTTTCATGTTTGGAAAGTTCGACCATTTCTTTTTTTAATTTTTTAAGGAGAGTTGGTTTTTTACCGGCAAAAAGAAGACGGATGCTATTAATAGTTTTTCCGTATTTAGAGGAAGTGATAGTGTTAACGCAGATGCCGGGGCAGTAGCCAAGTTGATAATAAAAACATGGCTTATCTGCTTTCGGCTCACAATTACTCCAAGAAAATATTTTACGGATAATATGAAGAATGGACTCTAAAATTTTTCGGCTGGAAAAAGGACCAAAAATGTCAAGAAAATCTGTTTCTTTATAATTAGTTTTAAGCTCTAAACCACGAATTAAAAGAAGTTTGGGAAATTTATCTTTTGTAACAGCAAGATAAATCCAGCTTTTATCGCTTTTTTCCTTAATGTTAAATTTCGGTTGGATTTTTTTGATAAGAGTGGCTTCAATAATAGCGGCTTCCAAAACAGAGCTGGCAGTTTTAAAATCAATGGAATAAATTTCAGAAACAAGAAGTTCAATGCGAGCTTCGTGAGCTTTTTCAAAATAAGACGAAACGCGATGTTTTAGAGAAGTCGCTTTGCCGACGTAAATAACTTCTCCTTCTTTATTTTTCATCAAATAAACGCCGGGAGAGTCGGGTAAAGATTTTTTTAATTTTATGCTTTTAGGAACAGGCATTTTAAGCAAAAAATTATTTTAGGTGTTTTTTGAGATATTTACCAGTTAAGGAATGACTATTATCCACGATATTTTCCGGTGTGCCGCAAGCGACAACTGCACCGCCTTTATCTCCCCCGCCGGGGCCGAGGTCAATAACCCAATCAGCGGTTTTTATCACGTCCAAATTATGTTCTACAACAACGACAGTGTTACCGCGATTGGCAAGTTCGTGTAAAACTTCCAAAAGTTTTTTTACATCGTCAAAATGCAGACCGGTGGTGGGTTCGTCTAAAAGATAAAAAGTGCGACCGGTAGAAAAGCGCGCCAGTTCATTAGAAAGTTTTATCCTTTGAGCCTCGCCGCCGGATAAAGTGGTGGCAGCTTGGCCTAATCCAATATATCCCAAACCGACTTCTTGCATAACGGAAACTCTGTCATGAATGTGGGGAATGTCTTTAAAAAATTCAGTGGAATCATCTACAGTCATAGAAAGAACATCGGCAATGTTTTTGTTTTTATAATGAACTTCCAGAGTTTCGCGATTGAAACGTTTTCCTTTGCAGACTTCGCATTCAACAAAAACGGTTGGCAAAAAATGCATTTCCACAGCAAGATAACCGTGCCCTTCGCAATTTTCACAACGTCCGCCTTTAACATTAAAACTGAAGCGACCTGATTTATAGCCACGAAAACGCGCTTCCGGAGTAGCGGCAAAAAGGTCGCGAATATGATTAAAAGCGCCGGTGTAAGTGGCAGGATTAGAGCGGGGCGTGCGGCCGATTGGAGACTGGTCTATTAAGATGGCTTTGTTCAGATATTCTAAGCCTTTTATTTCGTTAAATTTTCCAAGACGTAAGCCAGTGCCGTTTAGACGGTTAGAAAGATAAGTAAAAACAGTATCGTAAGCTAAAGAACTTTTACCGGAGCCGGAAACACCGGTAATGCAGGTAAAGCGGCGAAGAGGAATATCTATGTTAATGTTTTTTAAGTTGTTTTCGGCGGCGCCGCGGATTTTTAAAACTTCAAGAAATTTTTTTATAGAGCGTCTTTCCGGAATGGCTATTTTTTTATCGCCGCGTAGATAGGCGCAAGTAAGAGATTTTTTATCGGAGAAGATAGCGGGAATAGAGCCGATAGAGACAACTTCGCCGCCGAGGCGGCCGGCGCCCGGACCAAAATCAACCAAAAAATCCGCGGCGCGGATAGTGTCTTCGTCGTGTTCCACAATAATAATTGTGTTACCGGAATCACGCAGATTTTTTAAAGTGGAGATAAGACGATCATTATCAGCTTGGTGCAGACCGATGGTCGGTTCATCTAAAACATAAAGAGCGCCGACTAATTTAGAGCCGACTTGGGAAGCAAGGCGGATGCGTTGCGCTTCTCCACCGGAAAGAGTGCCGGCTTTACGGTCTAAGGTGAGATAATCCAAGCCGACATCTTCCATAAATTCTAAACGGTTGAGAATTTCTTTCAGAACTGACGAGGAAATCTCCGCACGACGCTTATCAAGTTTGAGATTTAAAAAAAACTCAATACATTTTTCAATATTTAAAGCAATAATTTCCACAATATTTTTACCGGCGATTTTTACGGAAAGAGATTCGCGCCGCAAGCGTTTTCCAAGACAGTCCGGGCAGGGATTCGGGGAAAAAAGACTTTCTGTGCCTAAGCCGTGGCAAGTTGGACAAGCGCCATAAGGGCTATTAAAAGAAAAAAGCCGCGGCTCAATTTCAGGAAAACTGAAATCACATTTAGAACAAGAAAATTTTGCTGAAAGAATTATTTCTTTTTTATTTGCAAAACAAACAGCCAAAAGCCCATTTGAATAATCTACGGAAGTTTCAATAGCTTCAGCTATTCTTTGTTTTTTATCTTTATCTAAATTAGAAAAATCTTCTTTTGAAAGAGAGTCAACAATAAGATCTATGGAGTGCTTTTTATTACGGTCCAGTTCTATGCGTTCTTTCAGGGGAAAAGTAGAGCCGTCTACACGCACATTAGAAAAGCCGGAATTATAAAGGTCGTAAAGAAGTTGGTAGTATTCCCCTTTGCGACCACGAACTACCGGAGAGAGAAAAATAGTGGGAGTGGCGGATAATTTCTTATGGCAATAAGCGGCAGAAGATTCTTTAATAACAATATCCACCATTTCATCCAGAGACATTTTTTCAATTTTGGAACCACAAGAAGGACAGAAGGGAACGCCAACGCGGGCAAAAAGCACGCGCAAGTAGTCGTAAATTTCTGTGATAGTGGCGACAATGGAGCGAGGATTTGAAGAGTGCGCTTTTTGGTCTATGGAAATAGCGGGAGAAAGACCAGAAATTTCATCCACGTCCGGTTTTTGCATTTGCCCTAGAAACTGGCGAGCGTAAGCGGAGAGAGATTCAATATAGCGACGTTGACCTTCGGCAAAAATAGTATCAAAAGCAAGAGATGATTTACCGGAGCCGGAAACACCGGTAAAGACGGTCATTTTATTGCGAGGAATCTCAAGATTTATATTTTTAAGATTGTGTTCGCGCGCACCTTTGATAATAATTTTTTCTTGCATAAAAATAGATGCTGAAAAGCGCCCGGGGTTCGAGCTTATGGGAGGAGTATAAGCTAAGAGAAGTTAAAAGTCTATAAAGCCTGCTTATCAGTAGATAGGTTCGTGAAATTAAAAAGTAAAACAATAAGAAGGGAAAAATAAAGACAGGTAAATTTTCAATATGAGTTGACAAAAATAAAAATATGGGTTATTTTTAAATTAGCAAAAAATAAAAAACAAAGGAGAGGAAGATGAAATTCTTAATCACAATAATAGAAGATGGAAGAAAAGTTTCCGGATTGGTAAGAGCGGAAAATCCGTTTGAAGTAGCAAAAGAGCTGGAGTTAAATATTGAAAATGCGAGTATATGCGGAAATGTAATTTTTTGGAGTTGGATTTGTATGGGAAAAAGATGCAGTTTTTTAATAATGCCTGTGGAAGAAAATGGGAGTGATCTTGAAAAAAAAGAAATGCAAGAAGATGAAATTCCGGATTATACAAAATTGTGCTTAAGTTTAAATTAAGGATGTGTTTTTGAATTTGCACGGCGCGAGAGCGACCGTGTTTTTTTAAAATTAAAGATTTTTATTTAACGGGATGTGTTTGGCATTGGATTTACTTTTCTTTTTGAGAAGAGAAATTTCATCCCGTAAGATTGCGGCAAGTTCAAATTCTAAATTTTTGGCGGCTTGCTTCATTTCTGATTCTTTTTGTTTGATGAGATCGGGAATTTTATTTGAAGAAACGGCTTTGAGTTCCAGATCAAGAACTTCTTTAACGTCTTTTCCGCCAATGCCCCAGATTTTAGTGATATCGCGAATTTCTTTTTTTATGGTTTCGGGAGTAATACCGTGTTTTTTATTATAAGCAATTTGAAGAGCACGGCGGCGATTAGTTTCATCCAAAGCACGTTTAATGGAACCAGTAATATTGTCGGCATATAGAATAACCTGCCCTAATACATTTCTAGCCGCGCGGCCGATAGTTTGAATTAAAGAAGTTTCGGAGCGTAAAAAGCCTTCTTTATCAGCGTCCAAAATAGCAACGAGAGTTACTTCAGGAAGGTCTAATCCTTCACGAAGAAGATTAACACCAACGAGGCAATCAAATTTTCCGGTTCTAAATTCGGTTAAAATACGAATGCGATCCATAGTTTCTATTTCGCTGTGGAGATATTTTGCTTTAAGGCTGCGATCTTTCAGGAAAGAGGAAAGGTCTTCCGCCATTTTTTTTGTGAGAGTGGTTACAAGAATGCGTTCATTTTTCTTAGCTCTTTTTTCAATTTCAAAGATAAGATCTTCAACTTGGCCTAAGTATTTTTTTTCTTTAGAAGGCGTGATGGGGCGGATAATAATTTCGGGATCAATAAGGCCGGTGGGGCGGATTATTTGTTCAATAATTACTTTAGATTTTTCTCGTTCAAAATTGGCGGGAGTGGCGGAAATAAAAATAGCTTGATTTATTTTTTTTTCAAATTCGGAAAATTTTAAAGGTCGGTTATCATAAGCGGAAGGAAGACGAAAACCGTTATCAATAAGAGCTTTTTTTCGAGCATAATCGCCATTATACATTCCAGAAAGTTGGGGAAGAGTGACGTGAGATTCGTCTATAAAAAGGAGGAAGTCATCAGGAAAATAATCTAAAAGAGTAAAAGGAGGATCGCCGGGAGTACGGCCGTTAAAATGGCGAGAATAATTTTCTATGCCGTTTGTATAACCGATTTCTTTAATCATCGCTAAATCGTATTTAGTGCGACGCTCAAGGCGTTCAGCCTCAAGAAGTAGGCCGTTCTTTTTAAAGTAAGTAAGGCGTTTTTTAAGTTCGGCTTTAATGGTTTTTACCGCTTTGGCGCGTTCAGCGAGAGAAGAAACAAAGTGAGTGGCGGGGAAGATTAAAATTTCAGAGAGATTTTCTTTTAGGGAACGTTTAAACGGATCCAGCGCTAAGATACTGGTAATTTTTTTACCATCAGATTCAAGAAGATAAATTATTTCTTGGTTGGCTGGGAAAATTTCTATACGATTGGCACGGACGCGAAATTGGCCGCGTTTTAATTCACCAGGCGTGCGGGAAAATTGGCGGCTAATAAGGGCACGCATAATGCCGGGACGGTCAAAATTATCCCCTATTTTTAGGGAAAAAGATTCGCGTTTATAAGAAGATGGGGAGCCTAAACCATAGATACAAGAAACGGAAGCAACAATAATAACATCGCGGCGAGTTAGGAGAGCTTGCGTTGCCGAGTGGCGTAAACGGTCTATTTCGTCATTTATTTGCGCTTCTTTTTCAATATAAGTGTCGGAGGCGGCAAGGTAAGCTTCCGGCTGGTAATAGTCATAATAAGAGACAAAATATTCCACAGCGTTCTTAGGAAAAAAATCGCGGAATTCATTACAAAGTTGGGCGGCGAGAGTTTTATTATGAGCGATAACAAGAGTGGGACGATTTAAATCAGCAATAACATTAGCCGCAGTAAAAGTTTTACCGGAGCCGGTAACACCAAGAAGGGTTTGAAAATGCTCGCCTTTTTTAAGGTTAGCGGTAAGTTTTTTAATCGCTTCCGGCTGGTCGCCAGAAGGAGAAAATTTTGCAGAGAGTTGAAAATTCATAAGCGAAAAAGAAAAAACGCTGTTTAAAAAAAATAAAAGTTAAACTATGGAGCGGGCGAGGAGAATCGAACTCCCGTCTCAGCCTTGGCAAGGCCGTGTAATAGCCACTATACGACGCCCGCAAAGATTTAAAAAGTAAAGAAACTAGTGTTTTTAAAAATTATAATGAGGTAATAATAACCCTGTTTGTTTATTTTTTCAATTTGGTAGAGTTTTTGTTTTTCTAAAGGAATTGAGAATGATTAAACAAAAAATCCGGAGATTGCCGGTTTTTTTGTAGTGCCTGCCTTCAGCTTAGGAAATCCTTGGCTGAACGGGGCTTGCGCCCACAAGCACTATGTTTATAATACCAAATGGTTATCCACAGTCAAGGTAATATATTAAGTTGATAATAAAGAAAGTTTCTTGTTTTCCTAATTAAAATATGAGATTATTTAAGTAGAACTTCTATAAGAAAGGGGAAGGTAAAATGAAAGAGAATGAAATAATAAAGCCACGTTGGCGGTCTCAAGAACCGTCAGAAATAATTGGCGGATCTATGAGAAGTGCTTATTCTTCTTTAAAAAGGCTCCGATCGGATATAGGTTTTTGTGCATGCCCAAAAAATACATTGCGCGAAAACGGATTATGCAACGAGCCTGAAGAATTATGGGATGGCTATCTGGAGGATTGAAATATTATCGCCATTCCTTACAACTATGTGCAAGCGGCTTTCTTTGAAGCTGCTTTTTTTATCTAATATCTCTCAAACAAGCCACCGAGAATCGAACTTTTAAAAGCCGTTTTAGTCGGGGGGTAAAATAAATATTCTGATAAATAGAGGATTTGCAAAAAGTTTATAGATCTAAAGTCCACCCAAAACGCCTGAAGTCTACCTGTGCCCCCACGAGGAATTGAACCTCGATCTCGGCCTTCGCAGGGCCACGCTCTATCCGTTGAGCTATGAGGACGTGCAAAAGAGAATAAGATCAAAAGCCGATAAAACGAGAGATGGCTTCAATTAATGATTCATTATGCTCTACTTCATCAAGGTAATTATGAAGAAAAGACCGGACTTTTTCAATATCAGAGCTTTTGACGGGGATTTTAAGACTAAAAGAAAGATTATTGCTCTTTTGAAATTCCAAGTCGCTTAAATCCCCTTCCCTTTCCAAAATGGAAAATGTTTTAAACTGACCGAGGGAGTAAAATTTTTCATTAATAAAAAGATTATTTTTTTCAAGGCGAAAACTAAAATTAGGTGATTCATTATCAGCGGTAAAAAAGAGAACAAGTTCGGCAATGACAATAAAAACGGCAAAAAGAAAATTTCCCTGCCAAAGAGAGATAAAGATTAGAAGCGCGGCGATAAGGACAGAAGTAAAATACCAGATCGGCCCTTTGGTAAAAAATTCATGCTCCGGAGCCTGCCATAATATTTTATTCGTCTTCCGAGTTTCATTCTCAGTGATGTTGGTAATTTCTTTTTCCATAATTTTAAAATGGGGCTAGAAAACGGAGAGAGATTTTTTTAAGAAGCCAGAAAAGCCGTCAATAAAGTATAAGTTGCCGCTGATAAAGAATATTTTAGAGGCACTGAAGTTTTTTTCCATGGCAACTTTTTCCACAACTTGAGTTTTGAGGTTTATTTTATAAAGAGAATCAAAGCTGGTTTTTCCAAAATAATAATCTTCCGGAAAAGTTAAGATATCCGAAGGGACGGAACAAAAAGCGGTTTCTTTATCTTTTAAAGCGCATTTTTCAGGCATAGAAGAAAAGCTGAAAGAAGTAATTTCTTTGGCGGAAGAATCTATTAAACTAAGTTGGGCGTCTTTAAAAAGAAAGCCGAGTTGGTTTTGGTAATCCCAGTTTAAAACAAGGCCGGAACCTTCGGAAAAAAGAGAAAGGGTTTTATTTTTTATATTAAGGGTAAAAATTTGCCCGTTAACATTTGAAGAAGAACTTGGGAGAATAAAAAGATTATTTTCGTCCAGCCAAGAGAGATGATAATCGTTTGAGATATTTAAAGAAAGAAGTGGTTCTTGTTTAGGGTTATCAACATCAGAAAAATCCACTAAACCAATCTCTTTTCTACCGGAATCAGTCGTTCTTTGGTAGGCAATTTTTGCTCCAAAAGGAGAAAAAGAAGCGTCAAAGAAGCCGGAATAAAAGTCTTTCCATCCGTCGATTTTAAGGTCAAAGATTTTAAGGGAAGAAGAATTTTTAGCGGAAATTTTTGCCAGAATTTTGTCGCCGGATGAAGAAAAAGAGATGAGAGAAAGAGAATCAAAGCCAGGATTAGAAAGAAAAGAGTTGTTTTCTAAAGAAAAGATAGAGCCGTTCCGGCCGACGATAATTTTGGGAGTGGTTTTAGAATAATAGCCGGCAACAGGAAAAGAAGACAAAGAAACAGAGGGGTTCTCGGCGGGGACGTTAAAAGTTTCAGGAATAGAAATAATTTCCCTATTTTTAAAAACAAAAAAATAAAGGGCTATAAGAAAGGCAAGCGACAAGGAGATAAGAAAGATAATTATTTTTTTATTCATTATTATCAGTTATTAAAATCGTTTTTTATAGCGGTGCATTATTTACCAGATATTCAAAAGCGCCTTTTATTATTTCAGTGTCGCTGGAAGATGAGATATAAAATTGAATAATATCGCTTTTATAATAAGCATTCTTTTCTGGAATAACAGTAGCTTTGATTTTTAAACTGCAGAAAAAGTAATCATCAGAACTTTCACAAGAAGAAGGAGTGTCTGATTCTACAAGCTTGCCATTAATTTCTTTTGAAAAAGAAAAACTTAAATGGTTATTTTCATCTTCCTTAATTATAAAATTTTCTACGGAATAAGAGCTATAAGAAATATATTTATTTTTATTTGAAGAAACAAGAAAATTTTTAATTTCTTTTTTGATGGTTGGACCGCTAGTGGCTATATCAATAAAATTAGGAATAGAAGAGCTGTTTAGATAAAATTCTTCTTCAATTTTTTTTGTAAAATCATTTGTTAAATTTTCAAATTCATAAACGCTATATCTACCGTTATCATTTATTGTCATTTTACGTAAAAGATTCTGATCGACACCATTTTGATCTTCAGAATTAGAAATAACTCCGACAATAGCGAGAGAAGTGTTAAAATTTTTTATTTCCGTTTCTATAAGCTTGCTTATTAATTGATCTTTTGAATTAATAAAAGGTGCGGCAGGAGAAGAAATAGAAGGTAAAATTGACGAGCTTGGATTGTTGCAGGTTGCATTTATAGTTTCGCGGCTTTTCCAAAATTTAACGGTTTGTAAGATGCAAGGGTTGATAGTGTCTAAAATAACAACGGAGGAGATAAGAAGGAGAAAACCGAAGATAGCTTGTTTTATGCCTTCCCGCGCATCATTTATTTTTGATTCATTATTAGAAAAAATGACATATTGAATGCCGTTAAAGATTATAAAGCCAAAGGAGGTGATACCAACTAAAGCTAGGCCAAGTTGGAAAAAATTAGCGACAAATGAACCAAGGTCGTAAGAAGCGTTTCCGGTTATGCCTGGTATAGGAGTGCTGACGTGATATTCAAAAGCAAAAACAAAAACGGGAATAAGAAAGGCGGAAGAGAAAAAAATAAAAAATTTTTTTATCATTGCTTTTTAAATATTTTAATAAATACAGAGGCTTTTTCCAAAATATTTGTTTTATTAACGGCAGAGACAGAAACAAGAACAGGTTGGTTGTTAATTGAGCTTTCTTCAATAAAAAGAGAGAGAGCGTCCGGGCGGCCATTAGAATTTTCCAAAACTTCCTCGCTATTAACTCGCCAAGAAAAAATGAGATTATTTAAAGAAGAAACATTGAAGAAAAAAGGCGTGGCAGTAATGGAGTTTTCTTTTCCGGCTTCCAAAAAGGCGGGGGGGGTTAAGATTAATAGAGGAGCGGAAATCGGTATGTCTATTTCTCCAGTCAAGGAGCCGCCATCTTCTTTAACACCGCTAATAATCGCCCGCACAGAATTTTTTATAGAGATGCTACTTTCGTCTTTAAAATTAAAGATATTTTGGCCAACGGCAGATGATTTTAAAGAATTATTTAAATACCAAGATATTTTATTTTTACTTAAATCAAGCGGGCGGCCGTCTT
>MHLG01000027.1:31788-32146 GCA_001821375.1 Candidatus Liptonbacteria bacterium RIFOXYD1_FULL_36_11
CGCCGGCTAAAACCATTGCCGAAGCGAGAAAGTACTTCGGAAACAAGGTTGATTTCTATTTTAATAAAGGCAGACGCGGGGGAGCGCCTTCAACTCTTGTGGAGATAAAGAGGTAGGGATTATACTCTAAAACGGATGAAGACGGAGAAAAAAATATTCCTGGAGAAAAAAGATGATGTTCAGTTCGCACTCCAGGCACTTCGTGAGACGCCGGCCGAACTGGTTATTTTAAACATTCCCCAGGAGTCGGTTTTAGGCAGAACCATAGATAATTTTCATACTCTAAAGAACAAAGCATCGGTTTTTCAGAAAGAAATTTCCATTGAGTCCTTAGACGATAAAATTTTGGAGATGGCAA
>MHLG01000028.1:0-4443 GCA_001821375.1 Candidatus Liptonbacteria bacterium RIFOXYD1_FULL_36_11
TTTAGCATCTCTTCCAACTTTTATTCCAAGAGTAATACTTGAAATATTACTTACTTTTTTTAGTGTTTCCGCTATAGTAAAAGCGGATAGGAGTACTTACAGCTTTATAAAGGTTGGGACTTTGCCGCTGTTAGTTATAGCGGATTTAGTTTTAGGGTATGAGCTTCAAGCTTATCAGATTATTGGAGTAGGAATAATTATTTTTGCTTTAGCTGTTCTTTTTTTAAATCACGGGATTAATAAAAAAGGAATTTTCTACTCCGCACTTTCGGCAATTTTAGCGGTAGCAACTTTATCTTTATTTAAATACGATATAACAAAATATAATTCCGTGGAGGCGGAACAAGGAATTATTTCTGTTATTTTACTGATTTATTTATTTTTTATGGCTCGCCTGATAACAAAAGAAAATCCTTTAAAACTTTTAAAAAAGAAAGAGTTTTTTGCCCAGTCGTTTTTTGAAGGGATGGGAAGCGTTTTAGTAAGTTTTGCTTTTATTTTTGCGCCGGCTTCGATTATAACAACAGCACTTAGGTCTTTTTCCGTTCTAGCGGCAATGATTTCTGGAAGCATTTATTTTCACGAAAGACATTTTTTAATAAATTTGGCTTGCTTTGTTTTTATTGCGATTGGTTTAGTGTTGTTGGTGGTTTAAAAAGATAGAATTTTTAATAAGGGAATAAAAGAATACAGTTTTTAAGACTATAAAGTAAAAGTATATAAACGAAATTTAGTTTGTTAAGAGTTTTTGGAGATAACTAACCAAATCTTTGATTTTTATTCTTTCTTGTTTCATAGAATCGCGGTCGCGGACGGTGACGGCTTTATCTTTTAGAGAGTCAAAATCAATGGTAATGCAGAAAGGGGTGCCGATTTCGTCTTGACGACGATAGCGTTTGCCAATGGATTGCGTCTCGTCATACTCAGCAGAAATTCCTTCCGCTATAAGTTCCTCATAAATTTTGTAAGCAACGAGGGAAAGTTCCGGTTTTTTTGAAAGAGGAAGAACAGCAACTTTTATTGGTGCCAGCCATTTAGGAAATTTTAAAACAGTTCTTGTTTCTTCGCCGCCGTCTGCGGTCGGAGCGGATTCTTCACAATAAGACGAACAAAGAACAGCGAGAATAGAGCGGTCTACGCCCCAAGTGGGTTCAATGACATGCGGAAAAAATTTATTTCCGTTTTCATCCGTGTAGCGTAGATCTATGCCGGAAGATTCGCTATGATTTTTTAAATCAAAGTCAGTGCGATAAGCTAAGCCGTAAAGTTCTTTTAAGCCAAAAGGAAATTCATATTCAAAATCTATAGTGCGCTTGGAGTAGTGGGCGCGATCTTCTTTTGGAACTTCAAGTTCGTTTATTTCGCTTTTTACGTCTATTCCGAGACTTGTTATCCAATCAAGCATTTCTTGACGCCACATTGCAAAATAAGATTCCCAGTCTTTATCTTTTTCGGGGACAGGAATGAAATATTCTATTTCCATCTGTTCAAATTCGCGGGTGCGGAAGATGAAGTTACCGGGGGTTATTTCGTTTCTAAAAGCTTTGCCGATTTGAGCAATACCAAAAGGAAGTTTGCGGCGAGTGGTATCTAAAACATTTTTGAAATTAACAAACATTCCTTGGGCGGTTTCAGGACGGAAATAAACTTGATTAGTAGCATCTTCTGCGGGACCTAAAAAAGTTTTGAGCATTAAGTTAAAATTTTTTGCAAAAGTGAAATCTCTACTATTACACTCAGAGCATACATATCTTTCCCCGTCCATGGTTAAAGAATCTAATCTAAATCTCTGATGACAATTTTTGCATTCCACAAGAGGATCGGAAAAATTTTTTAAGTGGCCACTCGCTTCCCAGACTTTGGGGTTCATTAAGAGAGCGGCATCAAGACCAACAACGTCGGAGCGGCGGCGGACAAAACGATTCCACCAGGCATTTTTGATATTGTTTTTTAATTCAACTCCGAGAGGCCCATAATCAAAAGAATTTGCCAAGCCGCCGTAAATTTCTGAACCGGGGAAAATAAAACCGCGCCTTTTAGCGAGACTGACTATTTTATCAATTAGTTCCGGAGATTTGGTATTTTTCGTATTTTCTTTTTCTTTTTTTATTTTTTTCGGCATAAGAATAATTTTATTTGACTACGCCTTCGTCTTTGGAGACAGTTGGGTCGGCTAAGTCATTTGTTAGAACTTCAGTAGCGGTAGCAGAAATATCTTCTCCGACAAATTCATCAGTTGCTTTTAAGGAAGTTTTTCCGAGCAAGGGAAGCCCTTTGCCAAGGAACAAAATAGAAGGGGTGGCTTCAACTTGAAAAACGGCTTCTATAGGATCACCGACAACGCCTTTAGTAGCTAAAATTTTATTTATATTCCAGGAAATTTCTTGAGTTCTATCATTGTATTCTAAAGATTCCGAGGTGTTGGTTTTAACATTTCCTGTCCATCTTACGCCGGGACCTAAGAAAGCATTAACAGAGATATTAGAAACATCAGTGGAATAATTTTTTATTATCCAATGGATAGTAAACTCTGTGGCAAAATCTGCTTTTAGAGGCCAAACGCCAGAATTAATAAATCCGGATTTAGCGTCACGAAAATATCCCAAGGCTTCAATAGAAACAGAGCCGCTTATTTTATTTTCCAATTCAGCCAGACTGACAGTTTTTGAGGAGGTTATGCCCTCCGGGACAGTTGGCGATTCTATTTGCCCTGACACTTTAACGGTAAAGTTCTTATCGTTCAAGCGAGAAATGGGATAAGAATTTTTAAGTTGAATGGAAAAAGAAACCGAGCCAGCGCCGCCGGGCGAAATAAGAGAAAGAGGAAAAGAGTTGGCGGCGTTCCAGGTAAGAGTATTATTTCCAGAGTTAAAAAAAGCATTACCGGAAAGGGAAGAAAAATTAAACATTTCCCCTTTCAGCTTAGCGGTGATAATAGTGTCTTTTAATCCAAGAGAGGTGTTGTTAACGTAAGAAAGAGTATATTGCAGATTATCTCCCGGTAAAATTTTCGATTCCTTTTGTTCATTTAAAAAAATATCAAGAGAAAGAGGAGATGGCTCAACCGACAAACTGGCTGTTTTTTCTTCAATAATATATTCTTTTCCATAAATTTCCATTAAAACTTTAGCTTTTATCTCAAAAAAAGAGTTAGCGGGAGCAATAACACCGCCAGTAATACTAAAACTATCTTTAGTATCACTTGGTGGGTTTATCAGCCAAACGTTATTATTTTTATTACTTGGTTTTGAACTGCTTTCTTTAAAGGTAAAAATATCCGGATAAAAAATTTCAATAGAAGCATTAGAGATTTGGATAGCAGAGTTGTTTTGGTAAGAAATTAAAGTTTCAAATTCCTCGCCGCTAAAAACTTTTTGCGGAGTTTCAAGATCTAAACTAATCGCAGAGTTGTCTGTTATTATTTCTTTATTTTTTTTAACCTCAAACTCAGAACCGATAGAACCAAATTCATAAGAAGCAGAAACTTCTAAAAGACGAATAGAGGTTTTTCCGGAAACAGGAACGAGTTCCAATTCTTCACGGCTAGCTTCGCCCGGATTAATATCTCCGATGTTTTTAGTAATTACTTTCCCCCCGTTACCGTTTTTTAATAAAATTAGATCATCCGGTAATGAAATAGAAAGTTTAATATTTTTAAGAACTTCTCCAGAAAGATTAGAAACATCAATTTGAGCTTTAAAAGGAACGCCGACAATTATTTTATCTTCCGAGACACTTATTTTCAGGTCTATACCTTTTGGCCCAAAAGATTTCCAGAAATAGAAACCCGCAGAAAAAATGGCTAAAAGAACAGCTGTTAAAGAAGCAAAACCGAGCCATTTTATCCATTTTGGTTTAGAGTTTGGTTTTATTTCGGTTTTATCGGAAAAATCAGAACGCCAAAGAGGAGAAAGACTGGAATTTCTATCAAAAAAAATTCTTTTACCGCTGGATTGGATCTGGCTTTGTGTTTTTATCTCTTTTTTTTTCTTTTCATCGCCTTGTTCGCGGCGATAAAGATTTTTTTCTAATTCGTCTAAGGACACGTTAAAATAAAATTCTATCAATAAGCAAATTAATTATGTAATTAATACTACATCATCTTCGGGGATTTGAAAAGAAGAAGAGCAGGAGCGGCAAACAAAATAATGGTCTTTAAGAAAAAAGAATTCTGGATTTTTTATCTGACAAAAATAACAGGAAGAGAAGGAAATATTAAAACCAAGATGAGAAAGTAGGCGTTTTTCTTCAACACTTCCTTTTAGGACATTATCCCAAAGATTAATATCGCGATGCCACTCCGGGACAGTTTTTTTTAATAAATTAAGAATATTCCAAGAATAGTTTTTTTTATGAAGTTTCAAGGCGTCGGCGATATGCAGGCCTTTTTTGCCGACAAACCTAATTAGGGAAATTGAGTTTGGTTCAAGGTGGGAAGAAAGT
>MHLG01000028.1:4547-5229 GCA_001821375.1 Candidatus Liptonbacteria bacterium RIFOXYD1_FULL_36_11
GGTTCCCGGTCTAAAATAAGAGCTTTGGAAAAAAAGTCATACATAAAAGCTTATAAGTGATTGTTATATAAACATAATAGTATAAAATATCAGACAAACCAAAAAATATATCCAAAAGGATGTTTTAAAGGGGATTTTTATAAGAGATTTGCTGTTTTTTTAGCTTGACAAGCGATATTGACTTTTTCAGCCAGCTTGCTATACTTTCTCCATTCAATAGGAGATACCCGAAAGGGTGTTTTTTATTGGAAAAGCCCATGGATAAAGGGTTTTTGACAAAGAAACCGAGCGTCCTTCCTAGCCAAGGCGGGCAACGGAAGTTTCTAAAGCGCCAGGATAGTCGTTTTTAAAAATAACTAAAAGGAGCTTTGGAAGCAATTATATGTTTGGATATGCTGCGCTATTAGCTACAGTGGTTTTAATGAATCCTTTTGTCGTAAACTCAGAACCAATACAATTAAACAAATTTAGAATAGAAGCTTACGAAACAGCAGGTGGGCAAACAGAACTTATTGCTCAAAATCCGGTGAAAACAGTTGGATCCGGAGAATTAGATGAAGAAATTTTTTACGTTGATATTACCGGATATTCCAGCACGCCGGAAGAAACGGATAGCACGCCGTTTATAACCGCTTCTGGAACGCATGTGCGACCAGGAGTAGCGGCGGCGAACTGGCTTCCC
>MHLG01000029.1:0-3440 GCA_001821375.1 Candidatus Liptonbacteria bacterium RIFOXYD1_FULL_36_11
TAGTCGGCTGCCGACAAAAGATGTTATTACTTTACAAACTTAAGGTGGCGGATATCTATCTGAACCTGGACATATTTGGCGAGTTTTGAAAAAAGGAGAAGAAGATATAAAATTTGGGATATGGCGGGGAGATATAATATTGGAATAGATGAAGTTGGAAGGGGAGCTCTGGCGGGACCGGTGGTTGTGGCGGCGCTGGCATTAAGAAAAGGGTTTAATTTTAATAATGATTTAAGAGGAAGAAAACCGCCTTTGAGGGATTCAAAAAAATTAAGCAGGAAGCAGAGAGGAGAGTGGTTGAAATACTTAAGGAGTAGAAAAGATGTTTTTTTTGCGGCGGCGAGAGTGACGCCAAAAGTAATTGATAGAATAAATATTTCCGAGGCGGCAAATCTGGCGGTGAGGAGAGCTTTGGAAAGATTATTAATAAAGATGGGGAAAAAAAATACAGGAAGAGTAGTTTTGGACGGAGGATTGTATATTAAAAAAAATAAAAAGAAAGTAAATTATTTGGTGGGTAACGGGAAGCGGAATTTTAAAATAAGAACAATTGTAAAGGCGGATGAGAAATTTCCGGAGGTGATGCTGGCATCTATTTTTGCAAAAGTGACGCGGGATAGGTATATGATGAAAAAAGCGCATAAAAATTATCCGGTTTACGGATTTTTAAATCATGTGGGATATGGAACGAAAGAGCATAAAGTGGCTTTGGCGAAATACGGGTTGAGTGATATTCACAGAAAGAGTTTTTGCAGGTTTATCGCGGAAGCTTGATTTTTTTTGCGATATTGAAATTAGCAAAGAAAAGAAAAAAAGGGGGTGAAAAGGGTGCGGAGCCGGAGTGGGAACACGCCGGCTTTTTTTATAAACTTGATTTTTTTTGGTGGTGTATTATATTTAAGAAAGAACAAAAAAGAAAGAAGGTGATGAATGTGGATATGGTTGAAAATAGAGAAAAAGAAAAAGGTTTAGAGGGGTTGGAAGAGCTAAAAAAAAAGTTAGATAAGAAAAGAGGAGATGCTCTTGGACGAATGACGCACTTCGCGAGGAAAATTTTAGATTATAATGAAGAAGAGCATAGCTATGAAGCTACGTGGGAATTATATGCTCTTTTTTTGGAAGAGGAGTTGGCGTTAGTAAGAGGTGAAATAGAGCTAATTCGTAGTTAGTATAAATCAAAGCCGGGACAGGGAAACCGGCTTTTTTGTTTGACTTTTTTAGGAGTAGTTTGGTAATATAAGGACGAAGTTAAAATTTTTTAAATAAATAATTTATGGGTGGAGTACCAGTAAAACATCATACAAAAAGTAAAGTTGGTAGGAGAAGGTCTCATTTAGCTCTTAAAAAAAAGAGTATTTTAGTTTGTGAAAAATGCGGCGGGCCGAAAATGCCGCACAGAGTCTGTGGACAGTGCAGAAAAAAATAAAATAAAGAAAGAGTTTTTAAGAAGGAGTAAATTTTAGAGAAAAGTTATTTGAAATTTAAATTATGGCTACTAGGCATCTTGTGAGATCGGTTGTTGTGCAGAGCCTTTACGAATGGGATTTTTATGGGCGAAAGAAAGATTTGATAAAGATTTTAGAGAGAAATTTAGAAGATTATGCTCCCGGGATAGACGAGCCGGATTTTGCGTGGCGTCTTCTTAAAGGAGTAATTGATAATATAGATAAAATAGATGTGGTGATAGAAAAGGCGGCGCCGGAGTGGCCAATTTCCCGTATTCCGCTTGTTGATAGAAATGTTTTAAGATTGGGGCTTTACGAACTTCTTTTTTCGGATAAAGGAGAGGTGCCTTCAAAGGTAGCGATAAATGAGGCGGTAGAAGTGGCAAAAAATTTTGGCGGGCAGGGATCGGGAAGGTTTATAAACGGAGTTTTAGGAACGATTTTCAGACAGTTGCCGGAAGGACAGGAAGAGGAAGCAAATAAATTAAAAGAACCTAAAGAAGAAAAGAAAGAAGAGGAGGAAAAAGAAAAAAACATAGACAGTCTAAAAAAAGAAAAAGAGTAAGATGGCAAAAAAAGAAAACTTAGATATTTCGGCTTTAGAAAAAATTATAAATTTTGATTTTAAAAATAAAGGACTTTTAAAGGAAGCTCTAACTCACCGTTCTTACTTGAATGAGAACACAAAATGGGAGTTGCCAAATAATGAGCGGTTTGAATTTTTAGGGGATGCGGTTTTAGAGCTTTCAGTGACAGAACAACTTTTTTTTGAGTATCCGGATTATCCGGAAGGGAAGCTGACAAGTATAAGAGCGGCTTTGGTAAATTATTTAATGATGGCGCATGTGGCAAAAGAGATTAATTTAGGGAAATTTATTCTTCTTTCAAGAGGGGAATCACAGGACAACGGTAGGGCAAAAGAGGTGATTTTAGCAAATGCGCTAGAGGCGTTAATCGGAGCTATTTATTTAGACCAAGGGAAAGAGCCGGCTTTTGAGTTTATAAAAAGTTTTGTTATGCCCAACTTGGAGGAAGTGATGGCGAAAAAGCTTTATAAAGACCCAAAAAGTTTGTTGCAGGAAATAATACAGGAGAAAGAAAAAGTTACTCCAAATTACGAGGTGGTTTCGGAGTTGGGTCCGGACCATAATAAAGTTTTTAAGGTAGCTGTTTTTGCCGGAAAAAATAGGCTAGCAGAAGGAGCGGGACCTTCAAAGCAGGAGGCGGAAGTGGAGGCGGCGAGAAAGGCGTTGCAGAATATGGGGGAGAGTGATTAAAATATACGCAAAAAAAATGCCCTGCGAGGTTTTGAAGCCTAGCAGGGCGTGGGTTAAATGCTAAAACTAGAGACTTTGATATTCGTCAAGGTCCATTTTATTATCATCATCTTTGTCGTAGTTATCGTTGTCGATTGGAAAACTAATAAGTTGAAGAAACTCAAATAAAGTCTTAGTGGGTGTGGTTAGTATGCCGACTTGTGTTTCTCCTTCGGGGATAGCGTCAACATTTTTAAGAATTTCAATCATGACTTGATAGTGATTTTCTGTGTTGCTGATTTTTAATTCTACTTTGACGATTTTGATAAATTCAATATTTTCTGGTTTCTTGGTTAAGCAGTCTCTTCTGGTTGTATATTTTTCGTTACTTACGCTTTCTTTTTCAAGTTCGTGAAGTTTTGTAATTTTTGATGGCGGAATGTCCACTCTGATGGTTGCGATTGATCCCGTTTCGTTTCCATCGTTTTTAACACACATAATGACACCTCTTTCTGGTGGAGTCTCTGACTTCCGCTTATTTTATTTTAAGCTCGGCGATGCCGATGCTTCTTGCAAAATAGTTTAAAATTGGTTTTTTGTCAATCCTGTTGAATAAAAATCTTCGATTTTAATTTTCTTTAGGAAAATTATTTAACAGGATAAACTCTGTGAAATAAAAAAAAGATTTCACGGCCTGCCTACTCTGCCTGCCGCCTGTCTGCCCTGCCTGCCGGCAGGC
>MHLG01000029.1:3542-19252 GCA_001821375.1 Candidatus Liptonbacteria bacterium RIFOXYD1_FULL_36_11
CTGCCGGCAGGCAGGCGGCAGGCAGGGGTAAATTCCAGTTAAATAATAAAGAAATTTAACGGGGTATTTTTTGGAGTTTTAATGGATTACCAATATAATAAGAGGAATGTTTTTAAAGAGATTAGAGCTTAACGGATTTAAATCTTTCGCGGGAAAGACGGTTTTGGATTTTCCAAAAGGCGTAACGGCGATTGTAGGGCCGAACGGTTCGGGAAAATCAAATGTTATAGATGCAATAAGATGGCTTTTAGGAGAAAGGGACGCAAAAAGTTTGCGCGGGGGAAAAATAGAAGATTTAATTTTTGCGGGAACGGATGGAAAGGCAAAACTGGGAGTAGCTGCAGCAGCTTTAATTTTTGATAATAGCTCAAAATTTTTTCCGGTTGATTTTAACGAGGTAGAAATTAAAAGGCAGATAGCACGTGATGGGGAATCATCTTATTTTATAAATAAGTCTGAAGTGAGACTAAAAGACATTATAGAGCTTCTTTCAAAATCAAGGCTGGGAACAAAAGGAGTGATTGTGGTAGGACAGGGGAATAGCGATATTTTTATAAAAGCCAATCCGGTTGAAAGAAGAGAAATGGTGGAAGAGATTTTAGGACTTAGGGAGTTCAGAATAAAAAAAGAAGAGGCGGAAAGGAAGTTAAGAAACACTTTTATAAATACGGATAAGGTTAAGGCTTTAATTGAGGAAGTTTTGCCGCATTTAAGGTTTTTAAAAAAACAGACGGCAAAGTGGGAAAGGAGAAGCGAAGTAGAAGAACAACTAGAGATATTAGAAAAGAATTTTTTTGGGTCAAAGAGGGCGGAGATTGAAAAGAATTTTTTTGGGCTAGATCCGAAAGAGTCTGAACTTAGCAAAAAAGAAGGTTTGACGAGAAGGGAATTAAGGGAAAAAGAAGAAGAGCTTAAAAAAGTGGAGGACTTGGAGCCGGAGAGCCGGGCTTTACTTGTTAAGATAAGAGCAAGAAGAGAAGAAGTTTTAAGGAAAAAAAACGTGGCGGAGAAAGAGCTTGGCGGACTGGAAGTGCGGCTCTTGATGGCGGAAAAGGAAGAAGAAAAAGGACAGGTTGATTCCGGAAAAGCAGTAAGTTTTTTAGAGGAAGTTTTTAAAAAAGCAAAGGAGGTGGTAGAAAGCGGTTTTAACGTTGATTTAGCAGTGGCACTGGTAAGAAAAATAGCGGAAGGCGGAGAGAAAATTTTTTCTTTTTCAGAAAAGCGGGAAGCGGGGGCAGTGGAAGAAATAAGAGCAAAACAGAAAAAAAATTACGAAGAGGTGGATATTTTTGACCGAGAGATTAAAGAGATAAATGCGAAGGAGGCGGGATTGGAAAGAAATTTGGAAAAGTTTACTGATAATTTTAAGAAAGCTTTTACGGAAGTGGAAAAGGTAAAAGAGGAAGTAAATAGGATTTTAGCGGAAAAAAATAAAGTAGTTTTAGAGAAGGAAAGGTGGAATTTTAAACTTCAGGAATTAAAGGCGCAGGTGGAGCAAGCGGGGAGAAGTTGGAATACGTTTTCTTTAAAAGACGCGGAATTTTTAAGAGAAGAAGAACTAATAGAAACAGAAAAGAAAATTTTTAAGTTGAGAGGAGAGCTTTTTGCTATGGGAGAAGTAGATCAGGCTTTAGTAAAGGAAGCAAAAGAAACAGAGGATAGGCATAATTTTTTAGTGACGCAAATAGCAGATCTTTTAAAAGCCTCTGAAGATTTAAAGGAGATGATTAGAAATCTAGCTGAAAAAATTCATGAGGAGTTTAATGAGGCTTTAGTGCTAATTAATAAAGAGTTTGATAAATTTTTTAAAATGATGTTTAAGGGTGGACACGCTAAGCTTTTATTAAGAAAAGAAGAAGTAGTGGCGGAAGGTGAAGAAGGAGAAGAAAGGAAGGAAAACGAGGAAGCGGAGAAAGTGATAATAAAAGAAGCAAGAGATATAGAAGCGGGGTTAGAGATAAATTTATCTTTGCCGAAGAAAAAAGTTACTAACTTAGAAGTGCTTTCAGGAGGAGAGAGAAGTTTAGTGTCTTTAGCGGCTTTATTCGGATTGATTTCAGTGTCGCCTCCGCCGTTTTTAGTTTTAGATGAGGTGGATGCTCCACTGGATGAAAAAAACGCCTTGCGGTTTGCGGAAATGATAAAGGATTTTTCTGAAAAATTGCAGTTTATTGTGGTAACGCATAACCGAGCGACGATGGAGGCGGCGGATGTTTTGTATGGTGTGACTCTTGGGGAAGATGGAGCGTCTAAGGTGGTTTCGCTAAAGCTTAGCTAGATAAAAGTTTAAAGTTAAAAAGTCTAGAAAGTTTATTTTATGAGATAGTTGTAAAGCGAATTTAATAAGGTAAATCTTATTTTACGGGGTAAGTTTTGACATTTTAATTTTTGCCATTATAATACAGAAACAATGCTGACTATAAAGTTTAAAAGACAAGGAAAAAAACATCAGGCGTCTTATAGAGTGATAGTATCTGAAAAAGGAAAAAAACTTTCCGGGAGATTTTTAGACGATCTTGGTTTTTATAATCCCCACACTAAAGAGTCTTCACTAAAGGAAGAAAAAATAAAATATTGGATGGAAAAAGGGGCGCAGCCGACTGATACTTTGTTTAATTTATTAGTAAAGAAAGGGTTAATAAGTGAAAGAAAAAAAAGAGTGGTTGTTTCAGTGTCTAAAACTTTAAAGAAAAAAGAAGTAAAAAAGGAGGATAAGAAAGAAGAAGAAAAAGCGGTGGAAACAGTGGTAGAGGCAGTGGAATAGCTTTATTGACTTTTTTTATGTTTTTTGCTATAATTTTAAAAAGTTTTGAAAGGTCGAAAGATTTAGAAGATTAGAAAGAAAGAATAAAAAAAGAAATGTCTTTGACAGTAGATCAGGAGTTTCTTGAGTTCTTGGTTAAGTCGATTGTTGACCATCCGGAAGATGTAAAAATTGACCGCAAAGTTGACGAAATGGGAGTTTTGCTCTCCTTGAGAGTGCATTCCCAAGACATGGGCCAAGTGGTTGGCAGACAGGGAGCAACGGCTAAGGCTATTCGTTCTCTTCTTAGAATTGTGGGTGTTAAGAATAATGCTCGCGTTAATCTAAAGATTGAAGAGCCGGAAGGAGGAAGCCGCCCACCGAGGCAATCTTCGGATTCGTCTGTTGATAAAGCTGTGGCTGACCTGAACTTATAGAACGACTAAAAAAAGAAAACCCCGACGAAAGTCGGGGTTTTCTTTTTTAGAGTCCATCTAGTGAAATAATTTGTTTTGCAAAATAAAATCCTTTGGATTTTATTTTACGGGGTAAATTTATTGACGGAGGAAGGGAAATATGGATAATAGACAAAGTATGGGAGTAATAGCAAATAATATAAAAAAAGGTGATTGCGTGATTTTTGATGGCGAGCCGTATGAAGTTTTGGATAAAGAACATGTGGCGATGCAACAGAGGCGGGCAGTGGTGAAAATGAAAATAAGGCAGTTGAAGAGTGGTAAGGTGATGGATAAATCAATTTTAGCTTTAAACGAGGTGGAGACGCCGGAAGATTTAGAAAAAGGAACGGCAGTTTTTGTTTATTCTAAAGGACAGGAATATTGGTTTCACGAGGCGGGAAAGCCGCAAAACCGTTTTGTTTTAAAAGAAGAGTTTATTGGAACGCAGGGAAAATTTTTGAAGTCGCAGATGGAAGTGAATACTCTAAGTTTTGACGGAAAAATAATAAAGATAAATTTACCGGTGAAGTATGAGTATAAAATAGTAGAGGCGCCGCCGGCAGTAAAAGGAGCGACAGCGGCGGGAGGGGGAAAGCCGGCAAAAATAGAAACGGGAGCGATGGTGAGCGTGCCAATGTTTGTGGAAGCGGGAGATGTGATAATAGTTAATACGGAAAAAGGAGAATATGTAAGTAAGGCGTAGTAGAAAAAAGATAAATATAAAAAAACGCTTCAAGAAAGGCGTTTTTTGTTTAGATGTTTAGTGTTTTTAGAAAAAAGAAAAAAAGAGTTAGAAACTTTTACGGAAGGGGGACCGAGTTTAGCTTGCGTTTCTAAATTAGAAAGAGCGGAGAGGAGGCCGGTAGCGGAAAATTCTAAGAAGTCATCAGGAAGATTCGCAGCTGTGCCAACAAGATTAAGCTCGGACATTTTTTGACGGAGGAAGGCACGGAAGCCGACACCTTGAACAAGACCAAAAATGGTTCCAGTTAATGTAATAGAGTTTTCTAAATTTTCTAAAGAAAGGGCATTTTTTAAGGAGTAGGTTTTTTCGTTGGCGATTATTTTGGTGCGAATAAGATTTTTTAAGTAAGCATCACTGGAAAGTTTTTTTGCAAGATCGTGGGCGAAGGAACGGATATAAAAGCCAGAGGAGACAAGAAGGTGGATTTTAAGAATAGGGGGAGAGTAATTAATAACAGAAAAATCATAAAGGATAACTTCTGATTTTTTTGCTTCTGGTTTTATGTTTTGGCGGGCGAGATCGCTAGAGCGGCGACCGGAGATTTTTTTAGCGGAGAAAAGAGGGGCGATTTGGGGAAAAGGAGAATTTAAAGGAAAAGATTTTAAAGTTTCTATAATTTCTTTTTTGGAAGGGATTTTTTTTGAGGCGGTGAGCAGTTTTCCTTCAGGGTCTAAGGTGTCGGTTGTTTTTCCAAATTCAATTTCCGCTTCATATTCTTTTTTTGAGTTTTTTAAGAAGAGGGGCAGAAGGCGGGTGAAGTGGCGGCTAACGCCAACTATAAGAAGACCTTCGGCAAATTTATCCAAAGTGCCGCCGTGGCCGGTTTTATCTTTTTCTCCAGTTTTTTCTTCAATAATTTTTTTGAATTTATTAAGAAAAGCGGCGGAGGTGATATTAGTAGGTTTATTTAAGAGAAAGAGACCTTCCATAGAAAGAGTTAAAAGTTTATAAAGTTGGAAAGTGGTAGGTAGTCCTTCGTTAAGAACTCAGGATATAAAAGGAATTATAACTGGATTCCGGCGTGCGCCGGAATGACAGAAAAAAATTTTAAAATTAAAAATTATCAGTTTAAGGCTGATTTAAGTTTAGGGTTTAAAGAGGGGAATGTAAAATAAAAAAATGCAGCCTAGTGAGGCAGGCTGCGGGAAATAATTAGTGTTGGCCGGAGAATTTTGCTCCCTTTTTCTTTAGGTAAGGAACAGAAACTTCTGAAGTTAATTGATTAAAACTTAAAGAGGCAATTCTCATTCCGGGGACGAGATTTAAGTTGCAACTTCCTCCGTTTTTAACTTCTAAAGTAAGAAAACCGCAAAAGCCGGCGTCAAATCTGGAAGATGTAATATGAGTGGTTATTCCTTTTCTTGCAAAACAACTGCGTCCATCAAGATTAGCTTCAAGATTGTAAGGAATGCAAATGACTTGCTTTGTAAAAATATTGACTTGCATACCAACGGGAAGCTCAAAAATTTCCCCGTTTTTTAAATCAAAGCGTTTCCAAGATTGGTCTATTTGGGTGATGCCGGTATGTTGTTCTAAGAGGGAACGATTGTGATGATTATCACGAAAGTCTACGACAAACAATCGGATAACGATTTCGTTGTTTATCTTTACAATTTCTAAAGGGACATCAGGGACTTCTAGTTTTCTTCCAAGATCAAGGTCAATACTGCTTGGTCCGAGGTAAATATCCAGGTCTGGCATTGGATCGATTATTATTTCTCCTTTTTTAAGGGAGGTGTCCAGTTTTTTAGGGATGTCTTTTTTGGATATTCTTTCCATAATTTCTTCAGGGGAAGAGTCTAATCCAATATCAGAAAAAGCGCGAAGTCTTTTTTTTATTTCTTTGTCGGCTAGCTTCATTTTTTCTTCCTTTCTTTAATATTTTTTTGTTTTTTTGTTGCTGGTAAGATATTAGGTTAAAAGGAGGCGATTTGTCAATTCTGAATGTTTTGTGGTATAGATAAGTCAGAAAAATTGAAAAATAAAAAAGTGTAGCTTTGATAATTAATACCAGGGCAAGAAGGAGAAGATAAAATGGCAAAACTGATAAGATGGACAGATCCAGAAATGGGAGGGAAAGTTTTGGTTTTTAACCAGAGCCCGGTGGCATTGTGTTTACTTTGGAGCATGATGGATAAAGTACTTGGAAGACTTTTTCAGGAAGGCATTAACCACAATCCGTTTGGCATAGTAGGAAATTTAAGGACACCGATGGGAATTTCCTGGTTTCTACGCGGTCTTTGTCAATTGCCGCAAATAGAGGAAGTGGTAATTTATGGAGTGGATGGAACGGGAACTGGTACGGCTTTGATTAATTTGTGGGAAAAAGGTCTGGGTGATGGTTTTACTGTGCCTGTATTTGGCTGGCCAATTGATAAAAATATAACTTTAGAGGCAGTGGAAGAACTTCGGAAGAAGGTAAAAATAACGAATAGAGTAGGAGTTAGAGATGTTTTAAGAGTGGCGAATGAATTTCCTTTGAAACCAAAAATTTTTTCTCCAAAAAGAGAAAAGATAGAATTTTTGCCGTATGAAGTTCCGGAAAGAATGGAGTTGCCTTCTGATGGAACAGGGTTTCATTTTAGGGCGGATGATATTTTTTCTGCTTGGCTTTTACTTATAAACGCAGTTTTGCGTCTTGGAAAAAGGAGAGCGACGAGAAAAAATGAAATTATAGCTCATCTATTTCATATATCCGCTACTTGGCCAGTAGGTGAAGAAGAGGTTATTTGTTCTGGTTTCGGATTAAAAAAAGAAGACGTAGAAATATATTGCCAATTCTTTTTTGATTCGGTTAAGATGCCGGATAATGATTATGGATATTTTGAAAGAATAGTTCGTTGGGGAGGAGATTTGGAAGAGTTGAAAGATCCGAATTTTCGCTACAACCAAAGGGAAAAAGTTTTAAAACGTTTGAAGGATTCTCCAGATACAAAGAGAGCGTCGGTAGTTCTTTTAGGCCCAAGAGATTTAGAGGATTTAGAAGATGCGCCGTGCTTTGTGTTGTACACGCTTTCAGTTACTGACGGGAGATTGGATTGCTCGGCTATTTTTAGAAGTCATGATATGTCAAATGGCTGGCCAAATAATCTATTTGCGATTACGAGGATGCTAAGAGAAGACGCAAAAGAACTCGGACTTAAACCAGGTTTTATCACAGTAGTTTCTCAAAATGCGCAAATTTACGAAAGAAATTTTGAGAGAGTGCAGGAAGTAATTGAAAAATTTGGGCCGAGCTTGTCTAATCCCGGCAAGCTTTTGAAATTTAAGGATGACCCAGCGGGAAATTTTGTTTTTTCTGTTGATCAAGAAAAGAAAATAGCAACGGTTAGGATGATGAGTCCTGACCAAAGTATAATTCTTTTTAAACAAGAGCATAAAAATCCGAAAGTTTTAATGAATTGGATTGTGGCTTCTTTTTCTTGGCTTTTATCTTCTCATACTCTTTATTTAGGACAAGAGATGAGAAAGATGGAAGAGGCGCTTGAAAAAGGGACGGAATATTACCAGAGTTAAATTTTACCCCCTGACTTTTTAGTCAGGGGGATTTTTATTGCCATTTTATAATTTTATTGTATTGTTTTAGGGATGAAAAAGGAGGGAAAAATAAATTATAGTGAAATATCTGCCCGGGGCAGAAAAAAATCTAGAGATTTTTTATTTCACGGGGTAAAGGTATATGTCATGATGTCGGGAGGAGTGGATTCGTCGGTGGCGGCGGGATTGCTAAAAAAAGAAGGATACGACGTGACCGGGGTGCATATGGTTTGCTGGCAAGGAAAATCCTGTACAGCTAGCGATGATTTAAAAGACGCAGAAAGAGCGGCGGCGGTTTTAAATATTCCTTTTTTAGTTTGGGATTTAAAGAAGGAGTATAAAAGGAAAGTTTTTGATTATATGGTTTCCGGATATAAAAGTGGAATAACGCCGAATCCGGACGTAATGTGCAATAAGGAAATAAAGTTTGGAGAGTTTTTTAAAAAGGCGAGACGGGAAGGAGCGGAGTTTGTGGCGACGGGGCATTATGTTTGTCTGCGACGGAAAATTATAATAGTCAAGAAACAAATAGTAAATAACAAGAAGGAAGTTTTCCAATTATTAGAGGCGAAAGATAAGAATAAAGACCAGAGTTATTTTTTGTGGGGAATTAAGCCGGAATACTTAAAGCATTGTCTTTTTCCGGTGGGCGGTTATTTAAAGAGCGAGATAAGGGAAATGGCAAAAAAAATGGGGTTGAAGAATGCGGATAAAAAAGACAGCCAAGGATTGTGTTTTGTAGGAAAGGTAAATTTTCAGAAGTTTTTAGGCAAGCAGATAAAAGTTAAAAAGGGGCCGGTGGTAAATATGGAGGGGAAAATTACAGGTGAACATAAAGGAGTAGATTTTTATACTATTGGGCAGAGGCACGGGATAGGAATTTTTGGCGGAGGGAAATCTTATTTTGTTTATAAAAAAGATAAGAAAAAAAATATACTTTTTGTAGCGCCGGAAAATGATAGAAGACTCTTTGCTAAAGAGGCGATTTTAGGGAAAGTAAATATTTTTGGCGATAAGGAAGAAGTAAAAAGACAAGAAAAAGGCGTGGAAGTTTTAGCGAGAGTGCGTTACAGGCAACTGAAGGTGTCAGCAATAGTTTTGAAGGGAAAAGGGAGGTGGGTATTAAAATTTAAAAAACCGATTAAGTTTTTAGCTCCCGGGCAGTCGGCGGTTTGGTATGGAAAAAGCGGGAAGATGATGGGAGGAGGAGTGATAAAAAAGAAGATTTAAAAAGGAAAAAAACTTGAATAGTTTTTAACAGGGTGGAGGGTTGTTGACAGGGTGAGGAGTTTTGTGGTAATCTTTAGTTATGGAAAAAGTAAATCAAACAGTAAAAAAACTTTTAGCTTCTCTAGATGAAAAAAAGAGGGAAGTTTTAATAGGCCGCTTTGGTCTTTTTGGCAAGGAAGAGGAAACTCTTAATTCTATAGGTCAGAGATATGGTATAACAAGAGAAAGGGTAAGACAGATAGAAAACTTAGCTTTAAGTGAGGTAAAAGCTGTTTTAAAGGCAAATAAGGATGCTAAAGAAATTTTAAATAAAGTTGATTCTTTTATAAAAAAGTCTGGAGGAGTTGTTAAGGAAGAAATTTTAGCTATGGAGATGGAAAAGGTTTTGGGAAAAGAAGCAGATTTGCCGAGTTTGTCGTTTTTAAGAGAAGCTTCTGAAAATTTTGGATATCAGGGAGAAAGCGGCGATTTTTATGCTTTTTGGTTTAATGATAAAAAAGCGGTAGAGTCGGCAAAAAATTTAGTGGAAAAATTTGTGAAAGTTTTAAGAGGTAAGAGAGAAGAAATAGTCAGCCGCAAAAAATTTGATGAGTTTTTTAGGCAAGCAGTAAAAGAACATGGCGTAAGAGAAGATGCGGGATTAAGCTATCTTTCCATTTCTAATAAGTTTAAAGCTAATCCTTATGGAGATTTTGGATTAGCGGAGTGGTCGGAAATAAACCCGACAACTGTAAGAGATTGGTCTTATTTAGTTTTGAAAAAGAAAGGAGCACCTTTGCATTTCGGGGATATAGCAAAAGAAATTTCCGGAGTGCGTAATGGGAAGAAAGTGTTTGTGCCGACGGTGCATAATGAACTAATAAAAGATTCCCGTTTTGTGCTTGTTGGAAGAGGAGTGTACGGATTGACGGAATTTGGATATGAACAAGGAAGCGTAAAAGATCTTATAAAATCCGCTTTAAAGAAAAATGGGCCGATGAAAGCGCCAGCGATTATAAAGCTGGTGAGCGGGCAAAGGCTTTTTAAGAAAAACACTATAATGTTGCATTTGCAGGATAAAAAGAATTTTAAGAAGGATGAAGGGGGAAGTTATTTTGTAACTGAAGTTTAAAAACTTTAAGAAAGCCGACGGCTAGACCGTCGGCTTTTTTTTTTATACAATAAGAGTAATGGAAAGCGAAGTTATAAAATCAATTTTAAGCAGTTTTACTTTTTCTTTTTATCTGACTTGGTGGATAATTTTACCTCTAGTTCTTTTTTTCGTTTTTAAAGACGTGTGGTTTTTTTATATAAGGACTCTTTTTATTCGTAAAATAAAGTGGGTGATACTTGAGATAAAAGTGCCACGCAATATTTTAAAAACTCCGAAGGCGATGGAACAGGTATTTGCCAGTTTATACGCTTCTTATTCTTTTGGAATGAGTATTTGGGACAGGATTTGGGATGGGAAAGTGGAGCCATATTTTTCTTTTGAGTTAGTGGGGAATGAAAAGGGAATTTTCTTTTATGTGCGGATTCCGGATGATAAGAGAAATTTAGTAGAAGCGGCGATATATTCACAGTTTCCGGATGCGGAAATAGAGGAGACGGAAGATTATGTGGAAACATTACCGGAGGTTTTGCCAAATAAAACTTATGATATTTGGGGAACGGATCTTATTTATGTGAGGGATTATCTTTACCCAATAAAAACTTATTTGAAATTTGAAGAGGATATAGATGAGAGAAGAATAGACCCGATAAGTTCTATTACAGAGGTGATGTCAAAACTTAAGGATGGGGAACATTTATGGATGCAGTATTTAATCAGTCCGACGGGATCGCCGTCAGGAAAGGAAATAGTGAAAGAAGGAAAAGAGCTAGTGGAGTCTTTGATAAAAGGGAAAAAACCGAAAAAGCCGGCAGGGAAGATGAGTCAGTGGATAGACGGAACGCTGGAGTTTTTGAAAAATTTAATTTCGGGTTTTTGGAAATATCCGGAGTGGAGTAAAAAAGGAGAAGAAAAAGAAAACGGAAAAGAATTTGTGGATTTAGCAAAAATGACAAAAGGAGTGAGGGATATAGTGGAAGGCATAGAAAGTAAAGTTTCCAAGCTTAGCTTTGATACAGTTATCAGGTTTGTTTATATAGACAGGCGGGACAGTTTTTCACCAATGAACGTGTCGGCGACTTTTGGGTTTTTTCAGCAGTTTAGCACGCAGGACATGAACAGTTTAAAACCGGGTTCTACAAAAACTTTATATAATAATATTTGGGCAAGACTTTTTCCTTTCTGGAAAAAATTTCTTATGAATTATAAAAAGAGGAGAGTTTATGATTGGTATCGGACGCGCCGTTTTGGAAAATATAATAAAATAAGAAAGGAGGATTTTTCGATTCTTTGCACGGAAGAGTTGGCTACTTTGTACCATTTCCCGATAGAGATGGTGGAGGCACCGAGTTTGCGGCGGTTGTCTTCAAAGAAAGGAGAACCGCCGGTTGGGTTGCCTTTAAAATAATACAGTTTAAAAAATGAATAATAATATAACGACAATCGGAGAAACAAACTTCAGAAATAATAAAGTGAGGTTTGGAATAAAAGTGGACGACAGACGTCGCCATGTTTATGTTATTGGAAAAACGGGTTCCGGAAAGTCAAATTTGCTTGAAAATATGGCGATTGAGGATATTATGGCGGGAAAAGGAGTGGGGATTATAGATCCGCATGGAGAGTTTGCGGAAAAGATACTTGATTTTATTCCGGAGGAGAGAGTAGATGATGTGGTTTATTTTAATCCGGCGGATATGGATAGGCCGGTGGCTTTTAATCCGTTAGAGAGAGTAGGGAATGAGCATAAGCATCTTGTGGCTTCGGGAATAATGAGTGTTTTTAAAAAGATATGGGTGGACATGTGGTCGGCAAGAATGGAATATATTTTAAACAATGCACTGCTCGCGCTTTTAGAGTATCCGGAATCAACTCTACTTGAAATTTTGAGACTTTTTTCCGATAAGGAGTATCGCAAGAAAATAGTGGATGGATTACAAGATCCGGTGATAAAAGGATTTTGGATTAACGAGTTTGGAAAATATACACAAAGATTAGAGACGGAATCGCTGGCGGCTATACAGAATAAGGTGGGACAGTTCGTTTCTAATCCTTTAATAAGAAATATAATCGGTCAGCCGCACTCATCAATAAATATGAGGCGGATAATGGATGACGGAAAAATTTTTATCGTAAATTTATCAAAAGGAAAAATAGGAGAAGATAATTCGGCGCTTTTAGGAGCGATGGTTATTACGAGATTGCAACTGGCGGCAATGTCGCGAGTGGATACGCCGGAGGAAAATCGCAGAGATTTTTTTCTAACAGTAGACGAGTTTCAAAATTTTGCCACGGAGTCTTTTGCCAGCATATTGTCAGAGGCAAGAAAATATCGTTTGAGTTTATCACTAGCACACCAGTATATTGAGCAGTTGGACGAAAAAGTGCAGGCGGCTGTTTTTGGCAATGTGGGAACTTTAATTCTTTTTAGAGTAGGAGCGACAGATGGGGAATTTTTGGAAAAAGAGTTTGTACCAGAGTTTACTATTGATGATTTAGTTAATTTGCCAAAGTATCAAGTTTACATCAGATTACTTGTGGACGGAATGGCTTCTCGTCCATTTTCAGCTTCCACACTACCACCTTTTCCTATGCAAAGAGATTCGTTTAGAAATGTAATAGTGGAAAATTCAAGAAGAAGATATGGAACAGAAAAAGCGAAAGTGGAGGAAGTGATAGCGCGAGAATGGATAGGAGAGACGGCAAAAATGGCGGAAGAAAAGATTTTTAGAAGAGATGAGCAGCCGCTTGGAACAGTGCTTTATAATAGAACGCAGAATGCTGAAAATAAAAAGAAATATCAGCCGAGAGTAAAAAGTGATGTAAATTTAGAGGATTTAAGAAAGGCTTTAGGCGATGCTTTAGTGGGGGAAGAAAAAGATAAAAAAGGCGGGTTAGAGGAAAATAAAAAAGAAACTATGGTAGCGCCAGCGGCGAAAAAGGAAAAAGATGGTGAGCAAAAACAGGAAGAAAAAAATGTGATTTCTGATCATAAGATTGAGATAGCGCAAATAATAGAAAAAGAAAATGTAAAACGGGAAGAAAAAAATGAGGAAGAGCCGAAAAAAGAGGAAAATTAAATTTGAGGTGATAACAGTTTTACCGCAGGCTCTTTCTTCTTATTTTAAAGAGTCTATTGTAGGCAGAGCTTTGGAAAGTGGCTTGGCGGAAGTTAACTTTTACGACTTAAGGAATTTTTCTTCAGATGAGAGAAAAACTGTTGATGATAAACCGTTTGGCGGCGGGGCGGGAATGGTAATTAAAATTGAACCGGTTGCTAGAGCAATCGCCTCAATTTTGAGTGGGAAGCTGAAAGTTTCTAAAGTTAATGAAGGGAGAGGGCAAATGGTTTTGAAAATTCCGGAATATAATAAGAAAAAAACGAGAGTGGTTTTGTTTTCAACCAGAGGAAAAACGTTTAATAGTAAGGAGGCAAGAAGATTAAGCCGATACGACCAGTTGGTTTTAATTTGCGGGAGATATGAGGGGGTGGATGAGAGAGTGGCGGAAGTTTTAGCGGATGAAGAAATATCAGTAGGAAATTTTATTCTGACGGGAGGGGAGCTACCAGCGGCTTTGGTAATAGACGCGGTTTTGAGATTTGTGCCAGGAGTTTTAGGAAAAAAGGAATCGCTGGAAGAGGTAAAAGGAAGTTATCCAGTTTATACACGGCCGGAGACGGTGGAATTTGCCGGTTTGAAAAGGGGAAAGAAAAAGAAAATATCGGTGCCAAAAGTTTTATTATCGGGAAATCATAAAGAGATAGAAGAGTGGAGGAGAAAAAGATAGTTTGAAAGGTTAAAAGGTTACTAAATTGGGGTTAAAAAGCTAATGATAATATAGGTAAAAATTTGACGAGGGGGATTTTTTTATAGTATAATTTTTTGCGTATGACAACAGAAGAAAAAGAAAAAACTGCCGAGGAGGCGGAGCAAGAAGGAGAAGGACAAACAGAGGAAATTGCCGCTGAAAAGGAGGAGGGGCAGGAAGAAACGCAAGCTATCAGCTCAGAGCTTTTACTTGAGATGACAAAAGCTGGACTTTTTTATGGCAGAGGAAAAACAAAAACTTATCCGAAGATGAGGCAGTTTATATTAACCACCAGGAGTGGAATAGAAGTGATAAATTTGGAAAAAACAGCTGTTTTAATGGAAAAGGCGGTGGTGTTTTTAAAGGAGGTGGCAGAAAAGGGTGGAAAAGTAATGTTGGTGGGAACACAGCCGGCGGCGAGAAATGCTATTAAGGAGTTAGCTTTGAAGTTTAATTTTCCGTATGTGGCTGATAAGTGGGTAGGAGGAACTTTGACAAATTTTGATATTATTAGGAAGAGGGTAGAATATTATATAAAGTTGAAGAATGATAAGAAAGCGGGAAAATTGGAAAAGTACACTAAAAAGGAAAGAAGCGTGTTAGATAAGGAAATGGAAAAAATGGAATTTTTATTTGAAGGAGTAAGAGAGATGGAAAAATTACCGGAGGCGATATTTGTTATTAATACAGTGATGCATGGAACGGCGGTGAGAGAGGCAAAGAAAGTTGGAATTCCGCTAGTGGTTGTTTTAAACACGGATGCAAATCCAGCCGGGTTTAACTATATAATACCGGCGAATGATAGCGCTAAGCCAGCGATTGAGTTTATAATTAATAAATTAGATGAAGCTTTTGAGGCTTCAAAAAAAGTAAGTTCTAATCTTTAAAATATGGCTAAGGAGGACGTGATTAGGCTCCGCGAAGAAACTGGCGCGGGAGTGATGGAATGCAAACGCGCTTTTGAAGAAGCGGGCGGAGATTTTGTTAAAGCAAAAAAAATAATTGAGGAAAAAGGAGCGGCGAAAGCGGAAAAGAGAGAAGGTAGGGAAACAAGCGCGGGACGGATTGAAGCTTATATTCATAATGGAAGAGTGGGCGCTCTTTTAGAGCTTAAATCGGAAACGGATTTTGCGGCTAAGTCTGAACCATTTACAGAGCTTACTCACAACTTAGTTTTACAACTGGCGGCGATGCCGGCTTTAAATGAGGAAGAGTTTTTAACTCAAGCTTTTATAAGGGACGAGACAAAAACTGTAAAAGATTTAATTACGGAAGTTATTGCCAAGGTGGGAGAAAATGTAAAGTTGGGAAAGTTTTACAGGATAGAACTTTAGGCGCTATCCTTTAGTTGAAATTTGATAATGGAATGTTAGAGTTAATTCTTTATTTAGTTTTAATGACGAGTGTGGCGGTAGTGGCCGTGGTTTTTTCGAGAGGCATTCCGAGAGTGGAAGATGAGAAAGAAGAGGGTTTTTACGCGAGATTGGACAAGTGGGTGGCATCTTTGCCTTTTTCAAAAGCGGATATTTTTTTAAAAAATTCTTCCCATAAAGTTTTAAGAAAACTTCGGGTGTCTTTAATGAAAGTAGATAATTTTTTGGATGATTTTTTAGAAAGGACAAAAGAAACGAATGGCGCGAACGGAAAAATAAAAATAGAAGATTTTGTGGGGAAGTCTGGAGAAAATAAAGAGGGCGAGAAAAAAGATTAGAAAATGGGCAGGTGGCAGAGCGGTCAATTGCATCAGACTGTAAATCTGACGCCTATATGGCTACGCAGGTTCAAATCCTGCCCTGCCCACAAAAAAGATTAAAATTTTGCCATCTTAGCTCAGCGGTAGAGCAACTGTTTTGTAAACAGTAGGCCCCCGGTTCAAATCCGGGAGATGGCTCACAAAAATGCCCAAGTAGCTCAGCGGTAGAGCAACTCCATGGTAAGGAGTAGGTCAGCGGTTCAATCCCGCTCTTGGGCTCAAGACGGTTTGATTTTTTAGATTTTTTATTTTAAGATAACAAACTATGGCTAAGTCAAAATACAGCGAATTTTTAATAAGAATGATTTGCGATAAATGCAAGCAGGTTAATTATTATACTCGCAAGA
>MHLG01000029.1:19281-24474 GCA_001821375.1 Candidatus Liptonbacteria bacterium RIFOXYD1_FULL_36_11
TTTTAAAATTTTGCCGCAAGTGCAGAAAAAGAACGAAACATAAAGAGAAAAAGAAATAAAAGTAGAAGCATAAAAGAGCCGCCAAAAAACAAGGCGGCTTTTTGTTTGAAAAAAAACAGCGAAAGTGTTATTTTATGGGTGTTTGGGTCTATAGTTCAATGGCAGAATGGCGGTCTCCAAAACCGCTGATCTAGGTTCGAATCCTAGTAGGCCCGCAAATTAGGTTTGGATTCTAAAAAAGTATAGAAACGATAATAATTTTCAAAAATAATGTGATACAAACTAATGAAAAGAACTATAAACTATTGTTAATAAAACAACTAAATTATATTAAAGGTGGGTGGATTAATGGTGATAGTAATAAAAAAAATGTTAAAAATAAAACAGCTGATATAGTAAATCATAGTTTAAAATTTGCGATGGAGATTAAAGATGATACAAAATCAAGTGAAAATAGTTGTGATTTAAAGCTAATGAATCAGCGCTACGCGGATCGTGTTAAGTCAGCAAGCAATAAATTTAGTATTTATAGTGGTTATAAAACTCTTCTTATTATTCGTACAGAATTTCCAATACCAGACATTATTTATTATGCGATTTTAGGATTAGATACTTATAATAAAAACATAAATAATCAGTTGGTTTACTTTGGAAAGGTTGGAAAATATTCTGATTATATATATAAACAAATTGGAGGATTTCTTATTTATTCGTATCCGATTGATTGTGTAGCGCAATACTATTATTATCCAAATCCCCACGCTTTAAATTGCCGAAAAACAGATAAAGAGGAAATAAGTCGTTTTTTTAAGATAATTTAAGATGTTATCGATTAGATTATTAAATTTAAACCAATATAAAAATATGAAATTATTACTTACGTCTGGGGGGTTAACTAATAGGTTAATAGTAAATGCGTTGTTTGATTTAGTTGATAAAGAACCGCAAGACACTTCGCTAGTTTATATCCCGACGGCGGCGAATGTAGAAAAAGGAGATAAGAGCTGGCTTATTAATGATTTATATAATTTAAAGAAGCAAGATTTTAAGTCTATTGATATTGCTGATATTTCAGCGGTTGATGAAAAAATCTGGAGGCCAAAATTGGAAGAGGCTGATGTGTTATTTTTTGAGGGAGGAAATACTTATTACTTAATGGAATGGATTAATAAATCCGGTTTGGTATATCTTTTACCCGAACTTTTAAAAAATAAGGTTTATGTGGGAGTGAGCGCTGGGAGTATGGTGACAAGTAAAGATCTAGCTCTTAGAATTTCTCAAGTTTTATATGGAGAGGATTTAGAAAGAACTGAAGATATGCTGGGACTTAATTTTGTGGATTTTTATTTTTTACCCCATCTGGATTCTCCTTATTTTAAAGAACTAAGGGAAGATTTTATAAAAGAAAATATGAAAGGAATTTCAGATAAGATCTATGTTCTAGATGATAATTCTGCTTTAAAAGTTGTTGATGAAAAAGTTGAAGTAACAGGTGAGGGAAAATGGTTTGTGATTAACTAGTAAGTTATTTAAAAAGTGTTACAAATTATTTTGGAAATTTTTTGTGCGTAAGCGAAAGTTTCGGTATAATTTTATTAAGGTTGATAGATTTTAAGATTTTTTTGGTGGGGGTTTAAAAATTTATGCAGTTTTGAAAAAGTAAGCTGGTGGTTTTTATGAGAAGAAATATAAAGTCAAAGAATTTTTTTATTTTAGCGGCGGCAGGGGTTATTTTTTTTGCGGCGGTAGTTTTTTTATATACGGATTTTTTTGGCGCTTTAAAGAGAGGAGCGGAGGCGGAGAGGTTTATTATTCCTTTAAATTTAGATGAGCCGGCAATAGTTAGCAAATTAAAAGAGGAAGGATTTATTAGAAGGGCTTTTGCATTTAATTTAGCGCTTAGTTTGGAAGGGGGGCATGGGAAAATAAAGGCGGGAGGTTATCAGATTTCCAAATCAATGAATGTTTGGCAAGTTGCCAGAACTTTAATAGGGGAGTCTTATATGAAATGGGTGGTTATTCCGGAAGGATTACGAAAAGAAGAAATAGCGGATATTTTAGCGGAAAAGCTTGACTGGAGCGAAGAGGTAAAAGAGAAATGGATAAATGTTGATACAGCTAAAGAAAGCGATTATACAGAAGGAGTTTATTTTCCAGACACTTATCTTATTTCAAAGGACGAAGAGCCGGAAAAAGTAGCAAAGAGATTACAGGTAAAGTTTCAAGAAAAAATAAATCCTTTTTCAAAAGAGGTTTTGAAACAGAATATAAAGTGGACGACGCTTGTTAAAATAGCTTCTATTGTGCAGAGGGAGGCGGCTGGGAAAAATGATATGCCGCTAGTTGCGGGAATAATATGGAACAGGCTTGAAAAGGGATTAAAGCTTGAGGTGGATGCTACAGTGCAGTATGCAAGAGGAAAAACGGAAGAAGGGTGGTGGGCGCCGATAAAAGTGGCGGATAAAAAAATAAATTCTCCATATAATACATATTTAAACAAGGGATTGCCGCTGCGTCCGATAGATAATCCCGGGTTAGACGCAATAAAAGCGGTCCTTTATCCGGAAAAAACAGCATGTTTGTATTATATCCATGATAATTCAAGGGTTATTCATTGCGCTAAAACTTATGAGGAGCATTTAGGGAATATTGAGGAATATTTGAGATAAAAAAAGAGGGCTCGGACGGAGCTCTAATTTTGTATTTTATAAAAGGATTAAGGAGCTAGAGACAGGGTGATAAAATCATTTTTTTCTTTGAGAGAAAACCCGATTTCGCTGTGTTCTATTTTGGCGTATTTACACCATTTTTTGAGATCTCTTAATAGTTGAGGAATATACCATTTGAATGGCGCAGAGTAATTTCTTATTCTAGGAAATCTTAATTCTTTAAGAGTGGATATTGCTTCTGCTTGAGCTCCTTGAAGAATAATTTTTTGGAGTTCTTCTATATCAATACTAATATTGAGATTTTTAATGGCGTTTTTTATTTTGCTACTAGCGTTTCCATTCCATAATAGATCTGTAGCTTCTAGTACTAATACTGACCGCGCACTTGATGTTTCTGGGTCTTTTGCTTTTTCAAGTCCGAATAACAGAAGTTTTATAATTTGATGAATGAGGTCTATTTTTCCAAGACCTTCTACTTTTGTTGTGCGCGATAATAGATTTCTTACTAGAGATGATATTTTTTCTTTGTTAGTTTGTTCGTCCCATATTGGGTCCGAAAGTCCATTTTTTTTATTAATACTTTCTTTCATTGTTCTTCTCCTTTTTTAGTTTTTTATTACTGGTGACATAATAGCGTGTTTATTTTTGTTTTTCAAGTTTTTTTGAGGTAAAATTGAAAAGATATGAAAAATGTTTATCTTTCAATAATTATTCCGGCTTATAATGAGGCAAAAAGGTTGCCGCTTACTCTTATTGATATTGATAAGAAAGTGAGAGAGATGGATTTAGAGAGTTATGAGATTTTAGTGGTTGATGATGGTTCTAAAGATGAGACAGTTGAGGTAACAAAAAGGTTTTTACCGATAATCAGTAATTTAAAGATATTAGAAAGTGAAAAAAATCATGGAAAAGGAGCGGTGGTAAGAAAAGGAATGCTTGAGGCACACGGGGCAATAAGGATTTTTATGGATGCAGATAACTCCACAACGATAGATCAGTTTTTAACGATGAGGCCTTATTTTGAGGAGGGCGCGCAAGTGGTGATTGGTTCAAGAGATGTAAAAGGGGCAAAATTAGACCCGCCACAGCCTTTTTATAAGAGGATATTGGGAAATATGGGTAATTTGTTTATACAGGCACTGGTGCTACCGGGGATTTGGGACACACAGTGCGGGTTTAAGGCTTTTACAGCTAAGGCGGCGGAAGAAATTTTTTCGCAAACAAAAGTTGATAGATGGGCTTTTGATGTTGAAGCTTTAGTGCTGGCAAAAAAAATGGGTTATGAAATAAAGGAAATTCCAGTGCATTGGGTAAATGATTTAAGAAGCCGCGTGAAACTTTCCGCTTATATGCAAGTTCTTTTGGAAACAGTTTCTATATGGTGGAGAATAAAAAGAAAATAAAATAAATGTCTTCAATTTATACGAATAAGGAGTCAAACATAAGAAAAACTTGGGCGCTATTTTTTGGTTTTTTGGTTTTTGTAATAGGCGCGGGATGGATTTTTTCCGCGGCGCTTAACGAGCCGGGAATTTTGTATTTTGCGGTAGTTTTCAGTTTAGTAATGAATGTTTTAAGTTATTGGTATTCGGATAAAATAGTTCTTTCTATGGCGAGAGCAAAACCAGTTTCTGAAGAAGAAAATCCGGAGCTTTATAGAATAGTAGAAAATTTAGCTATTACGGCAGGGCTTCCAACGCCAAAAATTTATATAACGCCGGAGGCGGCACCGAATGCTTTTGCAACGGGGAGAAATCCGGAGCATGCAGTAATAGCAGTGACGGAAGGAATTTTAAATAAGTTAGACAGAAGCGAGTTGGAGGGAGTTTTGGCGCATGAGATGTCACATATAGGAAATAGGGATATGTTGCTTTCTACGGCGGTAGTGGTGTTGGTGGGTTTCATATCAATAATTTCGGATATTTTTTTCCGGTCAATGTTTTTCGGGAGGAGAAATAGCGATGAAGAGCGTGGGGGAGGAGCGATAATAATGGTATTAGCGGTGGCTTTTTCTTTTCTAGCGCCGATTGCGGCGACTATTATGCAGTTAGCTATATCAAGAAAGAGAGAGTTTTTAGCGGATTCTTCCGGAGCGCTTTTAACAAGGTATCCGGAGGGTTTGGCGAGGGCGCTTGAAAAAATATCCAGCGACACGACTTTAATTAAAACAGCAAGTAATACAACGGCACATTTGTGGTTTAGTGATCCTTTTAAAGAAGGAAAAAAGACGCCGTGGTTGCATAAGCTTTTTATGACGCATCCGCCGGTAGAAGAAAGAGTGAGGGTGTTAAGAGGAATGAAGATATAGGGAGCTTTTTGGTTTAAAAATTTTTTACTTGATAACTTCTTTCTGGTAAGTTAGTCTTTTTTAAAAAAGGAGGGTTCGCATAGTGGTCTAGTGCGCACGCTTGGAAAGCGTGTATACCGCAAGGTATCGAGGGTTCAAATCCCTCACCCTCCGCCAATTTTCAGAATTCGGATTTTGGGCGATTGTTGTTTTATTTCGACAGTCGATGTTGCTAAA
>MHLG01000030.1:0-4795 GCA_001821375.1 Candidatus Liptonbacteria bacterium RIFOXYD1_FULL_36_11
GGCAAGCTCTGATTGAGTCTATTGTGGCAATGGGAATAATTGTGACTGGTGTGCTTGGGGCATTTTCTTTTTTTTCAAGTTCAATTTCTTTAAACAGATTAGTGACTAACCAATACGCGGCTACTTATAAAGCAGCTTCTATTATTGAACTTTATAAACATTGCATTGATGTTAAGGGGTGGAAATCTGATAAAGCAGCTTCTATTATTGAACTTTATAAACATTGCATTGATGTTAAGGGGTGTAAATCTGATTGTTTTAGCGAAGCGTTAGGCGAGAAACAAGAGAAAATAAATGGAACTAATTTTACAAAAAGTCTTATAGTTGATGATACAAATTTTGAAAGTAAAGGATATAAAATTGTAAAAGTGAATGTAGAATGGCAAGAAAAAGGAGTTTGGAATGTTAATTTGGAAGATAGATTTTATAAGTGGAGATAAGAGTGGGGCAAATTATTGATTTCTAATGACTAATGGTTAACAGGAGAATGATAAAAAAAGTTTAAAATGAAAATAATTGAGATAAAAAAAAGAGACAGGGAAGAAGGGTTTACAATAGTGGAGGTTTTAGTGGCGATTGCGATGTTTTCAGTAATACTTTCAGTGGCAATGGGATCATATTTGAGGATTTTAAAAAATCAAGGATTTTTAACGGCAGTGATGGCGGCGAATGATAATGTTAGTTTGGCGGTGGAACAGATGGTGAGAGATATAAGAACGGGGACGGGGTTTAGTGTGATAGATAGCGGGGGAGGCCTTATTTTTAAAAGTGATACTGGTAACTGCGTGAAGTATTGGCTGTATAGTGAAAGTTCTAGTAAAAGTTCTTTAAATTTTTCAAGTTTTAATGGAGATTGTAGTAATGCAGTTTTTTCCGGAGAAAAGGTTACTTCAGATAAAGTTAAGGTTGATGAATTGTTATTTACTTTAAAAAGTGAGACTTCTGGTGGGGCTTCTTTTGATACTATTGGTATAAATATGAAAATTAGCGTAAGTGAGAAGGGAATGGATTATGAGAATGAAATAAATACGGATGTCAGTCCGAGAAAATATTTTGGGGGATAGATAAAATAGTTAAAAGTGTAAAGTTTACCCCAGTGAAATAAATTTCAGGATGAAATTAGGATTTATTATGTTAAGTAACTAAAAAAATAAATTTAACAGAATAAATCTTATTTCACGGGGAGAAAAAAGTTAAAAAGTTTGCAATGACTGAAATAAAAAAAAGAGGAAGAAGAAAGGAAGGGCAGGTAATGTTTTTGACGGTGGTGGTTCTTGGAGCAATTATAGCGAGCGTGACAACGATAGCCGGTCTTTTGATGTCTTATCAGATAAAGAGATCGGCTGATATCGCTTCTTCGCAGAAGGCGATATTTGCGGCGGATGCGGGAGTGGAGTGTATGATGTATCAGCTTTTTAGTGTGGGGGTAGCTGGGGGACAGGAAGCAAAGGGAGCTTGTGGGGGAGATGGAGCGTTGAGTAATGGAGCTTATTTTGAGATATTAGTGGAACCGAATAAAGAGAAAACATTTCCAAATAGTTTTATATCAACCGGGTATTATGGAAGTTCGGTAAGAAGCATGCAGATAAAGTTTATAAAAGTTTAAAAATTGATTAATAAGCGGGAGACGTTTTAAAGGATTAAAAATTTAGGTTATGGATAAGCAGGAAGCGGAAAAAAGAGCAAAAAAGTTAAGAAAATTAATAGATTATTACCGTAATCTTTACCATACTTATGATAAGCCGGAAATATCGGATGCAGCTTTTGATACTTTAAAAAATGAGTTGGAGGAGCTTGAGTTAAAGTGGCCGGAGCTCGTGATAGTGGATTCGCCGACGCAGAAAGTGGGAGGAAAACCGCGCCGAGAGTTCAAAAAAGTAAGGCATGAGGCGCCGATGATTTCTTTAAGCGACGCTTTTTCGGAAAGAGAGCTTTTAGATTGGCAAAAACGACTGGAAAATTATTTAGGGAAAAAAGCGGATTCTGATTTTTATTGCGAGTTAAAGATAGATGGTTTAGCAATAGAGCTTGTTTATGAAGATGGAAAATTTAAACTTGGAGCGACAAGAGGAAATGGAATAACGGGAGAGGAGGTGACGGAAAACTTAATAATGATAGAAGGAATACCGAAAAAGTTAAAAGTAAAAAGTTACAAGTTAAAAGTTAGAGAGAGAGAAATAGTGATACCGAAAAAGTTGGTGGTGCGAGGGGAAGTTTTTATAGCAAAAAAAGAGTTTGAGAGAATAAATAAGGAGCAGAAAAAGAAAGAAGAGAAACTTTATGCTAATCCGAGAAATGTGGCGGCGGGAAGTATAAGACAATTAGATCCAGAAGTGGTGGCGAGTCGTAAGATGTATTTTTTTGCTTATGATATTGTGACGGATTTAGGTTTAGAGAAACACGAAGAGAAACATAAACTTCTTAAGGAGTTAGGATTTCCGGTAAATTTAAATAATAAGCTAGCGAAGAATTTGAAGGAAGCGGAAGAGTTTAGAAATTATTGGGAAAAGTATAGAGAAAAATTAGATTATGAAGTAGATGGAGTGGTAATCATTGTTAATAGAAATAAAGTTTTTGAAGCGGGAGGAGTGGCAGGAAAAGCGCCACGGGCGGCAGTTGCTTATAAATTTTCGCCGCGAGAGGCGACGACGATAATTAGGAATGTTTTAGTGCAAGTAGGAAGGACGGGGACATTAACGCCAGTGGCAGAGTTAGAACCGGTGGAAGTGGGAGGGGTGACGATATCACACGCGACATTACATAATTATGACGAGATAAAAAGGTTAGGATTAAAAATCGGGGACACGGTGATAGTATCCAGGGCGGGGGATGTTATTCCAAAAATTACGAGGGTTTTACCGGAACTTCGGACGGGGAAAGAAAAGGAATTTAAGATGCCGATGAAGTGTCCGGTGGATGGAGCGTCAGTTAAAGTGGAAGGAGTTTTATATAGATGTACAAATAAAAATTGCGGGGCGCGACATAGAGAACAGTTGCAACATTTTGTGTCGCGAACGGCGTTTGATATAAGAGGATTGGGGCAGAAGGTTTTAGACCGGTTTTTAGATGAGGGATTAATCAGGGACGCGGCGGATATTTTTACTTTGAAAGCAGGCAATATTGCGGTTTTGGAAAGATTTGGGGAGAGGTCGGCGGAAAATATTATTAAGGAAATAGAAGAAAAAAAAAGAGTTTCTTTATCAAAATTTTTATATGCGCTCGGGATTTTGCATGTAGGAGAAGAGACGGCACAATTACTCGCAAAGCGAGTAATTGAGCAAATTTCAAATTCTAAGAAACAAATTCTGAACAAATTCCAAATTTCTATAAAAAAGGTTTTGGATTTTTTTAAAGATTTTTCTTTAGAAAAATTACAGGAGATTTCTGATGTCGGTCCGAAAGTGGCAGAAAGTATTTTTGAATGGTGGCATGACAAAAAAAATGCTGATTTTTTGGAGAGATTGGAAAGAAACGGAGTAGAGGTGGAGGTGGAAAGGGAATTAGCAGAAAAAGGAAAGTTTGGAGGGAAAACATTTGTGCTAACGGGGACGCTTCAAAAAATGGCGAGAGAAGAAGCAAAAGAAAAGATTAGAAGTTTAGGAGGGGAAATGTCGGAGTCGATAAGTAAAAAAACTGATTTTGTGGTGGCGGGAGAAAAGCCTGGAAGTAAGTATAAGAAAGCAAAAGAGTTGGGAGTAAAAATAGTTGAGGAAAAGGAGTTTTTGGAGATGGTTGGATAGACAAGGTTTTTTGACAAAAAAAGGAAAGAAGAATAAACTAATTTTAGATTTTTAATAAGATATTTTATCTTTACGCTACGGCGAAAGGAGAAAGATGATGAGAGGTATAATTATCAGGCGATCAGTTATGGTTGAGACGATGGAATGTTATTTAAGGGAACAAACAATGGGGGGCGATTTAGATGTTTTGCAGATTTTTGTTCCGGAGGTTGGAATTGTCATAACTCCAAGACTGGAAGATATTTTTGTAACAAATGATTTTGCTCTTTCTGACTATGCTTTTGAAAAGATGGGAGAAATTGAGGTTCCGTCGCATATTGTTGAGGCTGCGTTGAATTTTTTCCAAGCGCGGGAACGGTTGAGAGAATATAAAGATGAAAGTCTGTTGTTGATGGAAAAAATAGAAAAGTCTGTTGTTGATTAAGAAAGCAGATGTGTAATTAAGAAGATTGTTTTCCGTCTTAGCGAAGAGCTAAGGCGGATTTTTTTATAAGAAAGCTTTTGGAAAAATAGGAGATTTTAAGGTAAGATAAAACAATGATTTATTTAGCGGAAAAGATAAAAGAGCAGATAAAAATTAGTATAGAGAGAGCTTTAGAAGAACTTAGTTTAGGAATAACGGAAGTGGAGCTTTCACATCCGGAAAATATGGAGTTTGGAGATTATGCGACAACGGCGGCGATAAAACTGGCAAAAACTAGCGGAGATAATCCGAAGGAGTTAGCAGAAAAAATTGCGGGGAAAATATTGTCTTATAAAGATAATTATATAAAAAATGTTTCAGCGGTGGGGGGGTTTGTTAATTTCTATTTATCAGAGAAATTTTTTAAAGAAAGCGCGGAGGAGATTTTAAAGAAAGGCGACGAGTATGGAAAAAATGAAAACTTAAAAGGGCAGAAGGTAATAGTGGAGTATACAGACCCAAATCCTTTTAAAGCTTTTCATATCGGGCATTTAATGAGTAATACTATTGGGGAAGCATTGGCGCGAATTGTGGAAGCAAACGGGGCGGAGGTAAAAAGAGCTAATTATCAGGGGGATGTGGGAATGCATGT
>MHLG01000030.1:4808-6513 GCA_001821375.1 Candidatus Liptonbacteria bacterium RIFOXYD1_FULL_36_11
GATTTATGAAAATAGCGACGAGGAAATAAATAAAATTTATGAAGAAGGAAAAAAAAGAAGTTTGGAAAATTTTGAAGAGATGTATGAGAAACTAGGGACAAAGTTTGATTTTTATTTTTTTGAGAATGAGACGGCGGTGATGGGAAAAAAGATTGTAGAAGAAAATATTGGGAAAGTTTTTAAAAAGAGCGAGGGAGCAGTTGTGTTTTGTGGGGAAAAATATGATGCAAAGTTGCATACAAGAGTTTTTATAAATTCAGATGGAATTCCAACTTATGAGGCAAAAGATTTAGGGCTGATAAAACTTAAAAGTGAAAAATATGATTATGATCAGTCGGTGGTGGTAACGGGAAATGAGGTGGATGAGTATTTTAAAGTGGTGCTAAAAGCGATGGAACTTATTTATCCGGAGCTTAGAAAAAAGACGATGCATATTTCGCATGGAATGTTAAAGCTTCCTTCAGGAAAGATGTCGTCTAGGACAGGAGAGGTAATAACGGCGGAGTATTTAATAGAAGAGGTGAAAAAAGCGATAAGAGAAAATGTGAAAAAGGAAGGGTTTAACGAGGAGTTGTGGAGCAAAATTGCAGATAAAGTGGCGGTGGGAGCAATAAAGTATTCTATTTTGAGGCAGGCGGCGGGGAAGGATATTATTTTTGATTTTGAAAAGACTCTATCTTTTCAAGGAGATTCAGGACCTTATTTACAATACACTTACGCAAGAATGAGATCGGTTTTAAAAAAAGCGGAGGAGGCAGGAGTGAAACCGGTTATTTTGGGTGATTTTGAAGAAAACGAAAAAAAGCTTGTAAAAATTTTATGCCGATGGCCGGAGGTGATAGAGAGAGCTTTAAATGATTATGCGCCACATTACATAGCAACATACTTAATAAAAGTGGCGAGTGTTTTTAATGAGTATTACGCAAGTAATAAAATAATAAGCGAGGAGAAAAATTCAGCGGAGAGGGTGGCAGTTACTTTAGCGAGTAGCCAAGTGATAAAAAACGGATTAGGGTTTTTAGGAATAGGAATTCTTGATAGAATGTAAGAAGGACTTTAATAAAAGGAGGTGATTGCTTTGTCTAAAAAAAAAGCGCTTTCTTATAGCGAAAAAAATGATTTGAGTCTTTATTTGTATGAAAAGTTTTTAAATGATCCTAAGGAACCTAAAATGCCTAGTTATAAGAAATACAGAAGAGCTGCCGATCTTTCCAAAGCTTTAATTGAATGGGAAACAGAAAGAATTACATATATAAAAAGAGAAATAGAAAATAATTTTTCAGACGAGGAAGAGGTGAGAAGGATTTTAGAAAAGATAAAGCAAAAGAAGAAACCGGAGAGTTAAGAGAAACTTTCCGGTTTTGTTTTTTTAGGAGAAGCGGGGTATATTATTTAATATAACTTTAATGTAAAAATGGAGATAGAAAAGGAAAAAATAAAACATTTAGCGGAACTTGGGCGGATAAAGCTTACAGAAGAAGAGGCGGGAAAATTTAAAAAGGACGTGGAGGAAATCGTGGCTTTTTTTGACAAGCTTAAGGAGGTGGAGGTGAGAGAAACGGATTTTGATATTTCTTCTAATGCGAGCGAGACTATTTCCGATGAAAAAAAAGATAGTATAGGAACGGGGAAAGAAAAAAAGAATTTTATGGAAGAGGAGGGAGGATATTTAAAAATACCAAAAGTTTTTTAGTGGCGGGCAGTA
>MHLG01000030.1:6550-23875 GCA_001821375.1 Candidatus Liptonbacteria bacterium RIFOXYD1_FULL_36_11
GATTGGCGGAAAAAAAGTTTAGCGCGAAAGAAGCGACGGAGTTTTTTATTAAACAGATAAAAGAAAAAGACGAGGAGGTAAAAGCATTTTTAGAAGTTTTTGAGGAAAGTGCTCTAGAGGAAGCGAAGAGAGTGGATGAGATTTTAGAAAAAAGAGAAAACTTTGGAGTTTTAACCGGAGTGCCAATGGCGGTGAAAGATAATATTTTAATAAAAGGGAAGGAGGCGACAGGAGGGTCAAAGATTTTAAAAGGCCATAGGGCGGAGTATGACGCTACGGTTATAAAAAAATTAAAGGAAAGTAAAGTTGTTTTTTTAGGAAGGACGAATATGGACGAGTTTGCGATGGGTTCTTCAACGGAAAATTCGGCTTGGCAAGTAACACATAATCCGAATGATTTAGAAAGAGTGCCTGGGGGAACGTCTGGAGGAAGTGCGGCGGCGGTGGCGGCGGAGATGGCGATGGCAGCTTTAGGGTCGGATACTGGCGGGTCAATCAGGCAACCGGCGAGTTTTTGCGGAGTAGTGGGATTAAAGCCGACTTATGGAGCGGTTTCCAGGTTTGGCTTGATAGCGGCGGCTTCCAGTTTTGACCAAATAGGGTTGCTTACGAAAACAGCGGAAGACGCAGCGATTATTTTTTCGGCGATAGCCGGAAAAGATGAGCTTGATTCAACAAATTCAGTGTCTGATTTCGGAGGAGAATTTGAAAAAGATGATTTTGAAAGAGTAAAATCTTTTACTCTTGGGATTCCAAAGGAGTTATTAGATAAAGATGGAAAATTTAAGGGCTTGGATTTAGAAACGGCGGTGGAGATAGAAAAATCAAAAAAGAGGTTGGAAGATTTAGGAATAAAATTTAAAGAAGTTTCAATGCCGTTTATTGAGTATGCGCTCCCGTGTTATTACATAATGATTTTTGCGGAGGAGAGTTCTAACTTGGCAAGGTTTGACGGATTAAGATACGGAGCTTCTACAAAAGAAAACAAGTCGCTCTTTGATTTGTATTTAGAAAATAAAAGTGCTGGTTTTGGCGAGGAGGTTAAGAGGAGAATAATTTTAGGAACGTTTGTGCTTTCTTCCGGCTACTATGACGCTTATTATGGAAAAGCGGAAAAGGTAAGGCGGCTTATTAAAAAAGATTTTAAGAATGTTTTTTCTTCTGTGGATGCTATTTTTATGCCAACAGCGCCAACAGTGGCTTATAAGATAGGAGAAAAAATAATTGACCCATTAGCGATGTATATGGGAGATATATTTACGGTAACGGCAAGCGTGGCGGGATTGCCGGCTGTTTCTTTACCAACGGAAAAAAAAGAAAACAGAAAAAAATTGCCGGTTGGTTTTCAGATCATTGGCAAACCTTTTCATGAAGGAGAAATATTAAAAGTAGGTATGGCTTACGAAAAATGAATGATATAAATTTGGAAAATTTAAATGTTTTATTAGCGGAAGCAAAAGATACCGGGATTTTTTGGATAAAAGTATTTGGAGATTTTTTGCCTTTTATTCAAGTTTTTTCTATTTTGGTTTCTTTGTTCTTTTTGGGAATGATAGTTTTTATGATGGTGAAGCTGAATGTGATAGGAGAAAAAGTGACGGAAATAGTTAATTTAGTTAGTGTTTCAACTATAGACCGGAAGAGAGTTTTAAAAGCATGGAAGCAAATTTTGAATAAGATAGCTACACAAAATAAATCGGATATTAAGATAGCTTTAATTGAAGCGGACAAGATAATGGATGAGATATTAAAAGTAAGCGGATTTCGCGGAGATAGTATGGCGGAAAGATTAGAGCAGATAACGCCGGCACAACTTTCAAATATTGAGAGAATATGGAGAGCGCATAAGTTGCGTAATCGCTTGGTGCACGAGACGGATTATGAGATGACGGAGAGCGAGGCGAGAATAGCAATAGACGCTTATCATAAAGCTTTTCAGGAATTTGGGCTTTTGAATGAGTAGATTTTACTTATTGTTTAAATTTGACATAATGTCACTTTTTGTGGTAATTTTTTGGGAGAATTTTTGAGGTTTAAAATTTTACTTATAAAAAATAAACAATAAGGAGAAAGGGATGAAACTTCATATTTGTTTAGGTAAAATAATAAAGAAAGAAAGGGAAAAATTAGGAATGACTCAGCAGGATTTAGCTAATAGAGTTAAAAGAAAGCAAAACGCAATTTCTTTGATTGAAAGCGGTAAAAGAGGAAGTCATATAAAATTGGGTTTTTATAAAGAATTAGCTGAAGTTTTTGGGCTTAAACTTTATGAATTAGTGGCTTTAGCAGAGGCAGAACAAAAAAATAAAGAAGAAGGAAGGTGATATAAATGGTGGATACTTGGAGAAAAACTGATTGGGGAATTTTTGAAGGGGAGGAGTGTAGTGATTGTAGTGGAAAAGAGGTCGTTATAAAACATAACGGCCACTTAGTTCCAAAAGGTGAGATTGGCAGGTTTTGTTTTTCTTGTTGGGGGGATAGACAAAAAGATTACAACGAAGGATTAGAAATAAGACTTTTAGGAATAATGAGGGAAAAAACAGCTACTACATCCTAGTGGTAAAGTTAATCAGAAGCCTGGAAGAGATTCTAGGCTTTTATTTTTTATCATTTAAATCTGGAGAGATTTTTTGCGCGGGCGACCGGATTTGAACCGGCGACCTTCTGCGTGACAGGCAGACGCTCTAACCAACTGAGCTACGCCCGCAATTGGTTTATATATTACTATAGGGGTTATTGAAAATCAATCTATTTTTATGTATAATTTAGACCATCTTGTGGTTTTACAAGTTTTATCGCGGGGTAGAGCAGTGGTAGCTCGCAAGGCTCATAACCTTGAGGTCGTTGGTTCAAATCCAACCCCCGCAACTGTAGAAGTTTAATAAAAAAGCCAGGGTAGCTCAGTGGTTAGAGCGAGCGTTTCATAAGCGCTAGGTCGCGAGTTCAACTCTCGCCCCTGGTACACTTAGTGTGTGGTTAGTTGTTTTAAAAAAGGTTGCGACGGATTTTTAAGCAACCTTTTTTGATTTTAAAAAGGGAGGAAGTATAATAAGGTAATTATCTTATCAAATTATTTAATGGAAGAATTAGAGAAAATAGAACAAGAGATAAAAGAGGCGCTTGAGACAGCGAAAAGCAAAGAAGCGCTTGAGAAAATAAGGATTGCTTATTTAGGGAGAAGTGGAAAACTAACCGCAATTTTAAGGTCTTTGAAAGATTTTTCTGTAGAAGAGAGAAGAAAGACAGGAGCGGCGGCAAATAAGTTGAGAACGGAAATTGAAAAAGTTTTAGATGAAAAGGAAAAAAAGGTTATTGGAAAAGAAGGCGGGAGAGGAGAAGATATTACTTTACTGGTGTTACCGAAAGATAAGGTGTATTTTGGGTCTCTGCATCCATTAACGATAGTAGGGAGAGATATAAAAAAGATTTTTACTTCAATGAATTTTTCAGTGGCGGAGGGACCGGAGGCGGAGACGGAGTATTATAATTTTGACGCTTTAAATATTCCGGCAAATCATCCGGCGCGAGAAATGTGGGACACTTTTTGGGTGAAGTCGCAAACTGATGCAAAAGACGGGAAAAATTTGTTGATGCGGACACATACCAGTCCGGTGCAAATAAGATTTATGGAAAAACATAAGCCGCCGTTTGCAATTATTGCGCCGGGTAGGGTTTTTAGATATGAAGCGACAGATTCTTCGCATGAGATTAATTTTCATCAAGTAGAGGGATTGGCTGTAGATAAAAAAATAAGTTTAGCAAATTTAAAATTTGTGGTTGAGGAATTTTTTAGCCGGTTTTTTGAAGAAAAACTTTCTTTTCGGTTTAGGCCGAGTTATTTTCCTTTTGTTGAGCCGGGGGTGGAAGTTGATATAAAATTACCAGGTGAGGAAAAGTGGCTGGAAGTGATGGGAGCGGGGATGGTGCATAAGAGAGTTTTGGAGGGAGTGAGAATAGATTCAGAAAAATGGCAAGGTTTTGCTTTTGGAATGGGAGTGGAAAGGTTGGCAATGATAAAGTATGGAATTCCAGATATAAGACTTTTTTATTCAGGAGATTTAAGATTTATAAAGCAGTTTTAATTATTTTTTAAAACTATTAAAGTTATGAAAGAGAATTTTAATTTTGGAGAAAATAGAACAGAAAAACCAGAAAAAGAAAGAGATAAAGAAGAGAAATTAGAGGAAATAAGAATGAAGATAAGAGAGATGAGAAGCGAGGCTTTGGCGAAATATAAGAACGAGATTGAAAGTGGTGGAAAAATAAAGGAAAAAGTGAATAGGCATTTAGTAAAAATAGAGGAAGAGGATATAGATAAAATACCGGAAGATTTACTTTTACTTTTTAATGAGGTGAATAATCTTACCATTTATTTGGATGAGGATTATGATAATTGCGTAGGGAAGGTAAATAAAATGTTTGATGATTATTTTTCAGAGTTGGAGGGTGTTGATGATGCTAAAAAATCTTATAAAATAGCTCTGGCTGGTGTTAGGTCTTTAATTGCAAATATGCTAGCAAAAAAGTTTTTAGATTATCATTCTTTAAAAGAAACGAAGGAGGCGGCGTAAAAAATTGTTTTTAAAATGAAGTTTTCTTACAAGCTTTTAAAAAAAATTTATCCGGGGGTGGGGAGTAAAAAAGAGATAACAACAGATTTAACAATGGGGCTTTTTGAGGTTGACGATGTTTTGAGTGATTCTTTAGATATAAAAGTTTTACCGAACAGGTTTTCGGATGCGGCGTCGCATTATGGAATAGCGAGAGAACTCGGGGCATTGAAAGGGAAAAAGATTGTTTTTCCTAAAGAAGATTTAGGGCAAGATTTGGGAGATAAATTGAAAGTAGAGATAAAAGACAAAAAGGGGTGTTTTAGATATATAGGAGTGGTGATGGAGGTGGAAAATTCAGAAAGTTCCCCTGCTTATATTAAAGAAGTTTTGGAAGATTGCGGGTTGCGGCCGATTAATTTAGTGGTGGATGTGATGAATTATGCGATGCTTTTAACGGGGCAGCCAATGCATGCTTTTGATTATGAAAAAGTGGCTAAAGGAGGCAGAAAATTAGCGGAGAAAGAAATAATAGTAAGAAGGGCAAAGAAGGGAGAAAAAATAGAAACTTTAGATGGGAAAAAGATGGAATTAGGTGAAGACGTGCTTGTGATAGCAGATGTGGATGGTCCGTTGGCGATAGCGGGAATAAAAGGAGGAAAGAGGGCGGAGGTGAATGAAAAAACAAAAAAAATAATAATAGAGGCGGCTAGTTTTAATCAAGAAGTAATTTATAAGGTGGCAAAAAAGATTGGCATAACTACTGATGCTAGTATAAGGTTTTCTCATAACTTAAGCTCGGAGCTTGCTTCTTTTGGGATGAGTGAGGCAATAAAGATATTAAAAAAGGAAGCAAAGGGAAAAGAAGGCGTGATTTTAGATGTTTATCCGAAGAAAGAAAAAAAGAAGGAGATAATTTTTGATTTAGAAAAGTTTAAAAATTTTACAGGGATAGATATTTCCCTTGCGGAAATTTCAAAAAAGCTTGAATTGTTAGGGTTTTCTGCAAGAAAAAAATCAGCGCATATTTTAGGGGTGACAACTCTAGTTTTTAGAAATGACGTGGAGAATTTTATAGATTTAGCAGAAGAAGTAGTTAGGCTTTACGGAATTTATAAGATAGAAAAACAGCCTTTAGAAAAAATGATTTTAAGCGAGAAGGAAGAGAAAATTATTTCATTTAAAGAAGAAGCTAAAGATATTTTATCAGGGTTGGGGTTGGATGAAGTTTATAATTATTCTTTTTATGGGAAGAATGTGGGAGAAAATTTTGTGGAGCTGGCTAATCCGGCGGCGGAAGATAAAAGGTTTTTAAGGGAAAGCTTACTAGCGCTTCTTAGAAAAAATGTTTTAGATAATTTCAGGTTTTTTTCAGAGGTAAAAATTTTTGAGGTGGGGAAAGTTTTTAGCTGGGATAAAAATGAGATTTTAGAAAAGACTAATCTTGGAATAGCCGTGGCGGCAAAGAAAGCTTCCGTGTTCTTTAAAATGAAGGGAATTTTGGAAGAGTTTTTTAGGAAGATAGGAGTGGCGGAAGTGGAATTTAAGGAAGAAAAAGAAGAACTTCTTGTTTTATATGAAGGAAATAAAATTGGGAGAGTTTTTGAGGAAAATTTAAACGGAAGTGGAGAAAAAGTGTCTTTAGCAGAAATATGTTTAGACAATTTAAGCGGGAGCGCGTTTTCTTTAAAAAAGTTTGAAGAGATAGTAAAATATCCGTCGGTAGTGAGAGATGTGTCATTTTTAGTAGATGATTCTATAAGAGCGGAAAAGATATTTGGAGTTTTAAAAAAAGAAGAGAAAGGAGAGGTAAAAAGTATTTCTTTAATTGATTTTTATGAGGGGAAAAATTTAGGAAATAAAAAAAGTATGACTTTAAGAATAAATATGCAGTCTGGTAAAAGAAGTTTAACGGATGAGGAGGCGGGTGAGATGGTTAAAAAAATTGTAGAGGTTTTAAAGAGTAATTTTAGAGCGGAGATAAGATAAAAAAATCCCGCTCTTTGTAGAGCGGGGGGGGGGAAAAAGAGAGGAGAGGGATGGTTTAGGAAGAGGGGTTCAGTAACGTAAGATCTTTCCTTTGAAAGAAGCTTTCATTGGGGAGATTCTTTTTTTCTCCGGAAATCCAGTCTTTATTAATAATGACCAAACTTTCGTCGCTGGAGGTTTCTGGGTTGGCAATAATTATATCGTTTTCTAGAGATCCCTCCTGTTTTAGTTCTCCGTTTTTTTTGGAAAAAAAGCATACGCCCTTTTTTGCTTTAAAAAGAGGAACGTAAGTTTTTTTTAAGGAGTCAATGAAGAAAAAAGATTCTTCAAATTTGAAGTTGCTAGTAGGAGGTTCTGGGAGAATTCTTTCCTTAACGGGAAAAACTTTCTCGCCTTTTATTTTCGGGTCCCAGATGATTAAGTTGTCAAAAGTTGTTAAGTTCTGGAAAATAGCTCCGTCGATATCCTCATAAAAAACTGTATGTTGGTTTTTACTGATTAAAATTATTCGGGGAGTTTCAGAAGAAAATGGGTCGTACTTATATTGGATATACGAGATGCCGAGAATAGTTCCAAAAATTATAATAATGACACGTTTTAGGATATCTGTTTTTTCCATCATTTTTCCTCTTTTCTTTTTTTGGCGCGTAGCCATTATGAAAATTCTGATTAGTATCATACAACTGTTTTTTGTTTTGTCAATAGTAAAAAAGGCGGGGTTTTGTTTGGGGAAAGCTAGTTTTTTAGGAAAAAATTTGTTATAATTAGTGTACCTTTTGAGGTATTTTTTATGGCTAAAAAAGAAGAAAAAACAAGTAATGGAAATCCATCTTACAGCGCTAAAGATATATATGTTTTGGAGGGTTTGGATCCGGTAAGGAAACGTCCCGGAATGTATATCGGGTCAACAGGAGTGGATGGATTGCATCATTTAATATGGGAGGTGGCTGATAACTCAATAGACGAGGCGATGGGAGGATACGCGAAAAATATAACCGTGGAACTTTTACCGGGGAATGAGGTGGCAATAGCGGACGACGGGCGCGGCATACCGGTTGATACTCATAAACAGACAAAAAAATCAGCGTTGGAAACAGTAATGACGACGTTGCATGCCGGTGGAAAATTTGGCGGAGAGTCTTATAAAGTTTCTGGCGGATTGCATGGAGTGGGAGTTTCAGTGGTGAACGCGTTGTCGTCTCATTTGAAAGTTCAAGTATGTCGAGAGGGAGGGCTTTATGTGCAAGAGTATGAGAGGGGCATACCAAAATATAAAGTTAAGAAAATAGGCAAGTGTGAAACAAACGGGACAAAAGTTTCTTTTGTTCCGGATGAGCAAATTTTTTCTAAAGTTGAGTTTGATGATAAGAAAGTTTTAGACCATCTGCGTCAGCAGGCTTATCTGACAAAAGGAGTGAGAGTGAGATTTATGGATAGGCGTAAGACGCCTAATCTTTTGTATTCTTTTCTTTTTGAGGGTGGGCTTTTATCTTTTGTTAAATATCTTTATGAAGATGGAAGAAGTGAAAAGAAGGCGGCACAGGATGAAATTTTTTATGTGCATAAAGAAGTGAGTGATATAGAAGTGGAGTCTGCTTTTGTCTATACGGATGATATGGAGATAAAAGAGACGAGTTTTGCTAATAATATTTATACGCCGGATGGAGGAATGCATTTAACCGGTTTTCGGTCTGCTTTAACGAGGAGTTTAAACGATTATGCGCGAACAGAAAATTATTTAAAGGAAAAAGAAGAAAATTTAACAGGTGATGATGTAAGAGAAGGAATTGTGGCGGTGGTTTCGGTAAAAATAAGAGAGCCGCAATTTGAAGGACAAACGAAGGCGAGATTAGGAAACCCGGAGGCAAGAACGGCGGTAGAAGCGGTGGTGGGAGAGGCTTTAAAAGAGTTTTTAGAGAAACATCCGGCTGACGGAAGAAAAATGATAGAAAAGTGTTTACTAGCGGCGAAGGCGAGAAAAGCGGCAAAAGCAGCAAAAGAGACAGTGTTAAGAAAAGGAGTTCTGGAAGGATTAACTTTACCGGGAAAGTTAGCTGATTGTTCTTCTAAAAATCCGGAGGAGTCGGAGATGTTTATCGTGGAAGGAGATTCGGCTGGCGGTTCTGCGAAGCAGGGAAGGAATAGAAATTTTCAGGCGATTTTACCTTTGCGCGGAAAGATTTTAAATGTGGAGAAAGCGCGGATGGATAAGATGCTTTCTTCGCAAGAAATTAGGTCGCTAGTGATAGCTTTAGGCACGTCTATTGCAGATAGTTTTGATCTTTCTAAACTTCGTTACCATAAAATAGTAATTATGACGGATGCCGATGTGGATGGAGCACATATTAGAATATTATTACTTACTTTATTTTTCAGACATTTTCCGCAAATTATTTCTGATGGATATTTGTTTATTGCCCAGCCGCCGCTTTATCGCATTCAAAAGGGAAAGGAAGTTCATTATGCTTACAATGATGAGGAAAAAGAAAAAGTTTTAAAGGAATTTTCTGCTTCCGTTTCTGCTAAAGGAAAAGGAGTAATGATTCCAAAAAAAGAAGAAGAGAAGGCGGAAGAAGGAGAAAAAGAAGAAGGAGGGGAAGATGGTGGTCAGATAAAAGGCGTAAATATACAAAGATATAAAGGGTTGGGGGAGATGAATCCGGACCAGCTTTGGGAGACGACTATGAATCCGGAACAGAGAATAATGAAAAAAGTGATAGTGGAAGATGCAGAAGAGGCGGATAAAATGTTTGATATTTTAATGGGAGATGAGGTTGGGCCGAGAAAAAGATTTATTGAAACGCACGCTTTAGATGTAAAGAATTTAGATGTATAAAAATGTAAATGAGAGGTAAAATTTTTAGAAAAGCTTTACAACAGCATATTTTTCGGGTATAATTTTAAAAATGATAGAGAAAGCGAAAACTTTCTTAAATGAGTCTTTTGCCGAGCTTAAAAGGGTAAATTGGCCAACAAGGAAAGAAACAATGAGGCTAACAATGGTGGTAGCAGTTTTGTCTTTGGCTGTTTCAGGGTTACTAGGTTTTTTTGATATGTTTTTTGAGTATTTATTAAGTAAATATATTATTTAAAAATGGCCCAAGATATTAAGAAAGAAATAGAGCAGAAATTGGAAAGGCATTGGTATGCGGTGCATACTTATTCCGGATATGAAGATGCGGTGACGAGATACTTAAAGCAAAGAGTGGATTCGCTTTCTATGACTGACAAGATATACAACGTGATTGTGCCGAAAGAGACAAAAATAAAAATAAAGAATGGCAAGCGGCAGGAAGTGGAAGAAAAGATTTATCCGGGGTATGTGCTAGTAGATATGATTTTGACGGAGGATTCGTGGTATGCTGTTAGAAATACGCCACGAGTAACTGGTTTTGTAGGACCGGATGCCACTAAGCCGACACCGCTTTCAAAAGTAGAAATAGATATGCTTTTAGGAAGAATGGATAAAAAGGCAGAAAGGTTTAATGTTGACTTAGTAAAAGGAGAAGTGGTAAAAATTGTTGACGGGCCATTTAAGGATTATGAAGGAAGAGTGGCAGAGATAGACGAAGAAAAAGGAAAGGTAAAAATAATGGTGCCAATCTTTGGCAGAGATACGGCGGTGGAGATGGATTCTTTGCAAGTAAAGAAGATATAAGACAAGGATAGTTAAAAGTTAATAAAAAAAAGTTTATAAAGGTAGAGTCCTTCGACTATACTCAGGATATAATAGGAATTATAACTGGATTCCTGCTATGTCTACCACCTGCCTGTCGGCAGGCAGGGCAGGCGGGTTTTCGCAGAAATAATAAAAAATTTTATAGAGTAAAAGATAAAAGTTTAAAGAAAAAATATGGCTAAAAAAGTAAAAATTATAATAAAGTTGCAGTTAGTGGCAGGGAAGGCAACACCGGCGCCGCCTGTTGGAACAGCGCTTGGGCCGCAGGGAATAAATATAGCGGAGTTTTGCAAGCAGTTTAATGACATGACGCGTGAAATGGATGGGGTGATACCGGCGGTAATAACTATTTATGAAGACAGGAGTTTTTCTTTTATTTTAAAAACTTCTCCGGTTTCAGCTTTACTTAAAAAAGCGGCAGGGCTAGAAAAAGGATCAAAAGATCCTTTAAGAATAAAGGTGGGGAAGGTGACGAAAGCGCAGGTGGAAGAGATAGCAAAAAAGAAAATGGAAGATTTAAATACGGAAGATTTAGCGGCGGCGATGAAAATAGTAGAAGGAACGGCAAGAAATATGGGAGTGGTGGTAGAAAAATAAGCTTTGTCTTGTTTGTGGATAACTAAGTTTAAAAATCTGTTATAATAAGTTTATAAAAAAGGTCGCTTTGCAGTGAGGGCAAAGCGGCTTTTTTGTTTTTTAGGTGAAAAAAGAAAAGGTCTTATTCTATTCTCTTTACTCATTCTCGTCCGCTCCAGTGGCGGACTTCGAGGACTTGCTCTTTTTGTCCACCTATTCGGTGGAACCAAGCTAAAAAGAGCAAGTAATCCGTTCAGAAAATAGAATAAGATTTTATTAAGCTGAATTTACAAAAAAGTTTGGTAATGTTGGGTGATAATAAGGTAGCTACCTATTTTTCTAATTCGATATATTGTCGAATTAGAAAAACTTAACTGCAGCTTTTATTAGAGTAAAAAAAGGCCCGCGGGGTGCGGGCGTGAGAGGAGGGGGTTATTCGTCAGTGTTTATTTCTTTAACTTCAGGCGTGACTACGGGATTTTGAGAATTCTGAGAAATAAAAAAATTTAAAATAAAATCAAGAAGAATAATAGGCGGGTTTACAAAGAAAATAAAAAAGACTGCAAGAATTTTTGTTGTTTCTAGTGTTAAAGGTTGTTTTATTTCTGGTATGAGTTTGAGGACGTAAAAAAACAGGAAGTAAAACGCGAAATAAATAACAGCAGCGTCGTTTTTTGTTTTTCCTTTATTGATTATAGAAGTAAAATAATCAATTGGAATAATAAATATACCGCCGATTAGGAGAAGAAGTAAGAATTCTGATGATGTGGTTATTGCGAATTCTTCATTTTGGTTTGGCAGAAGACACGCAAATACGGAAAAAAGTGTGAGAGTTAAAATAATAATTGCAAGATTTTTTCTTACGCGGTGGTACATAGTATTTCTCCTTTTTCTTATTTTATTTTGGTTTTATTGATGCTGGTGTATATTATACAGACTATTGTTTTTTTGTCAAGTGGAAGTTTGGGTGAAAATTTGGTAGGATTTAATAATTATGAGTGGTAAATATGAGATAGTAATAGGGCTTGAGATACACGCGGAGTTAAAAACAGAAAGAAAGATGTTTTGTGGATGCTTGAATAATCCGGATGAAAAAGAACCAAATAAGAATGTTTGTCCGGTTTGTTTAGCATATCCGGGGACACTGCCGGCGGCAAATAAAAAAGCGGTAGAAGAAATAATAAAAATTGGGATAGCTTTAAAAGGAGAGATTTTGCCAACGGCTATTTTTTCGCGGAAGAATTATTTTTATCCTGATTTGCCAAAAGGATATCAAATTACAAGTCAGCCGAATCCTTTTGTTTTGGGAGGATTTATTGAAATTGGAGATAGAAAAATAGAAATAGATCATATTCATTTGGAAGAGGATACGGGAACTTTGGCGCATAGAAAAGATTATTCTTTGGTTGATTTTAATCGCGCAGGAGTGCCTCTGATGGAATTAGTGACTAAGCCGTGCATTGAATCTGGGTTTGAGGCGAGGAAGTTTTGCGAAGAGTTACAGCTTATTTTGCAATATTTGGAAGTTTCGGAGGCGAATATGGAGAAGGGAGAGATGAGGTGTGAAGTGAATATATCTATAAGGGAAGAGGGAGAAAAAAAATTTGGGACGAAGGTGGAGATAAAAAATTTAAATTCTTTTAGGGCGGTAGAAAAGTCGGTGGAGTATGAAATAGAAAGACAGAAGAAAGTTTTAGAAGAAGGAAAAAGAGTGATTCAGGAAACGAGAGGATGGGATGAAAATAAAGGAGAGACTTTTTCGCAAAGGGAAAAAGAAGAAGCGCATGATTATAGATATTTTCCGGAGCCGGACTTGCCTGTTTTTCTGACGGGGGATTTTGAATTAGGGAGAATAAAACTTGGATTACCGGAATTGCCGGCGGGGAAAAGAGAGAGGTTAAGGAGGGAATATAATTTGATAGAGGAGCAGACGGAAATTCTTGTTAATGACAAAAAACTGGCAAATTTTTTTGAGGCGGCAGCAAGCGAGTTACAAGTTGAAAATACGAGTGTAGGATATAAAACGCTTTATAATTATTTAGTGAGTGATCTTATCGGTTTAATGAATACAAAAGGAGTTAGCTTTAGTGAGCTTAAAATAACGCCAGAGAATTTTGTGGATTTAGTAAGTATGATAGAAAGCGGGAAAATTGGCAGCCGGGTAGCAAAAAATGTTCTTTTAAGAATGTTTGAGACAGGCGCTGATCCGAAAGTAGTAATAGTGGAGGAAGGATTAGAACAGGTTTCAGACGAGGGGAGGCTTAGGGATGTTGTTTTAAGGGTAACAGGAGGAAATCCAAATGTAGTGGAAGATTATAAAGTTGGGAAGGAGGCGGGTTTGAAGTTTTTAATAGGACAAGCAATGAAAGAGACACGAGGAAAAGGGAACCCGGAAGTTTTAAAGAAGATGTTTGAGAAGGAGATTAAAAAATCATAAAACAACATTCTAACATTCTGCAGAATGTTAGAATGTTGTTTTAATGTCTTGAGGTTTATTGTGGCGTTATTGAGAATATTGGGATGAGATTAAATAAAGATTAACAGAGAAAGTTTTTGACGAGGCGGCAGGCGGCAGGTTTGCTACTAATCCAAAAAATATCTTTCTCTTTTTTAAACCAAGTAAGCTGGCGTTTGGCATAGCGCCAGATTTCGGTTTTTAGTTTTTCTTTAAGTTCTTTTTTTGAGATAAAATTTTGAAGGAATTTTGCTAATAAGCGGTATTCTAAACCAAGCTCTTCCATTCGTTTCCAGCTTAGGCCTTTTTTATGGAGACGGGCGGATTCAGTAATAATGCCACGGCGTAGGTCTTTTTTTAGGCGATTTTCTATATTTTCTCGCAGTTTCTTTTTATTTATTTTTAAGCCGATTTTAAGGATTTCATAGTTGGATTCTTTTTTGAGAGAGGGGACAGGTTTTTTGGAGGAGAGAATTATTTCAAGAGCACGGATGAGGCGGCGGGGATTTTGGCGGTCTATGTTTTTTGCTCTTTCCGGGTCAAGTTTTTTTAGCATAGTAAAAAGTTCGGAGATGGGTTTTTCTTCCAGTTTGGCGCGGAATTTTAAATTTTGAGGAGTGGAAGGGAGGCTGTAATTATAAATTAGGGAGTTTATATAAAATCCGGTGCCGCCACAGATGATAGGAAGTTTGTTTTTGGACAGTATTTTTTTAATAGTTTTTCTGCCGAGTTTTTGGAAGTTGGCGGCAGTAAATGTTTTTTTAGGGTTAGTAACATCTAGGAGATGGTGGGGGATTTTTTCCATTTCTTTTTTAGTTATTTTTCCGGTGCCGATATCCAGATTTTTATAAACTTGGCGGGAATCGGCGGAAATGATTTCGCCGTTGAATTTTTTGGCGAGCTTAACGGCGAGAGATGATTTTCCGGAGGCGGTAGGACCTAAAATAACAAGAATTTTTGGTTTAGTAGAAGAAGAAATGCCGGTTATTGACATATAAGGATTATATGATATAATCTAGGAAGAATCAAATAAAAACGCCAGATGGCGAAAACGGAGGTAGAATCATGTTTTTTGATTATCTTTTCCTTTTTTCGTTTTTGGGTTTGGTTTTTTTTCTAGTAAAAGCGGCTGTGAAGTATAGTAAGACTTTGTCAGATGAGAAAATTGAAAATCTCATCAGTGGCAAGGTCGATGCCCACAGCGGTAACGATGGCGAGAAAGTGTTATCTGAAGGGCAGCGAGTGGAGTTTAAAACTCGCCGAACGGATAGATGGCATGACTCGGCGGAAGTGGTCTACTGGTGTAGGAGATTGAGATCTTATTGCTTGCGTCCAGTCGGCCAGAAGAGGGCGAGTTTTTTCTTTCGCTCTGAAGCCGAAGTTCGCCGTGCCGTTTAGATTTTTCTTTTTAATGTTGGCTATTGGTCCGTGAAAGCGGACCTTTTTGTTTTTGATTGACAAGGTGGTATTATATGGTATAATTAAGAAAGAATTATTAAAATATGCCTTTTGATAAAAATGGAGGAAAAGGATGAGTGCTAAGTTGATTATTGTTTTTTTCTTGATGTTAGCTACTGGTATTTTTTCTTATTTTCTACAGCGGAGAATTAACGAAAGTAAAATGGTGGCTCGGCGTCTTGAGGATTTGGTGACGCGGGCTAGAAATATGGAGGGAAAATCATGCTGACGGGAATTGTTATTGTTGTAATTGCGATTTTGTTGGTGGGATGCATCCTCTTTTTTATTATTAGGGAATGCGAGAAGATTGAAAGGGAAGATAAAAAGGCGAAAGATGGAGGAGAAGATATAGGACTTCTATTATGGGGGATTATTGAAAAGGAAGATGGTGGTAGGTGGGATATGGGGGGAAAGAAGATGATTGACAGAAAAGTCCAATACCGTTCACGGAGAAGCGGAAAGACTTTAACTGCGAAGATTGTGCATTGTGAGTCGTTTGGCTCTCTTTTAAAATTGAAGAGACCGCGTTATAAAGGGTATTTTTGGAGAAAGGCGACGGAAGTTACTTTTCTCTAGAAAATTTTTTTGTAGTAGAAACCTTAACCTGCAGGAAACTGCGGGTTATTTTTTTTCAGAAATTTCGGAGGAGATTTTTGATATAAAATCGGAAAGAGAAGAGGCGCCAAGGTTGCCTTCTTTAAGGCGGCGGACGGAGACTGTTTTATTTTCCGTTTCTCTTTCGCCGACAATAAGCATATAAGGAATTTTACTTATTTCGGCGTTCCTGATTTTTTTACCGATTGTCTCGTTTGTTTTATCCAGTTCGGCGCGGATATTTTTTTCTTTTAGGGCTTTAAGAAGTTTTTCGGCATAGCTTAATGATTTTTCACTAATAGGAAGGATGGTAGTTTGAATTGGAGAAAGCCAAACAGGGAAGGCGCCGGAAAAGTGTTCTATTAAAACACCCATAAATCTTTCAGGAGAGCCGACTAAGGCGCTATGAATCATTACCGGCGTGTATTTTTTTCCATCTTTGCCTATAAAAGATATTTCAAAACGTTTAGGCATATTAAAATCAATTTGAATGGTTGAGAGCTGCCATTCGCGACCTAAACTATCTTTAGCGATTAAATCCATTTTTGGTCCGTAAAAGGCGGCTTCGCCAACGGCCGTAACATATTTTATTTTTTTTTCTTTTAAGAGGCTTTCAAGAATTTTTTGGGATTTTTTCCAAGTGGCATTGTCGCCGAGATATTTTTCTTTATTTTTTTCATCGCGTAAGGAAAGGCGGATATAGTAGCTCATCCCGTAGGTTTTCATAGCTTTATTGATGGCGGAAAGAAGCATATCAAATTCGGGTTTGATTTGGTCTTCGCGGCAGAAGCAGTGGGAATCGTCTTGGGAAAAAGCGCGCAAGCGTGTTAAGCCAGAGAGTTCGCCGGGCTTTTCGTCGCGATAGAGAGTAGCAAAATCTGCAAGACGGACAGGAAGGTCGGTATAGCTTCTTAATTTGGAGGCGTAAATTTGGACGTGTTGTGGGCAGTTCATCGGTTTAAGAAAATATTCTTCATCTGTATAGTTTGAAACGGCGCGGAACATATCATCTTTGTATTTTTCGTAGTGTCCGGATTTTTTAAAAAGTTCGGCTTTATTAATTTGCGGAGTGCGCACTTCTTCATAATTCATTTCGCGGCGCAGGGTTCTGGAAAAATCAGCAATTTTATTTCTAATAATAGTGCCTTTTGGGGTGTAAAGAGGAAGGCCGGGGCCGACAAGGTCGGAAAAAATAAATAAGTCCAGTTCTTGTCCGAGTTTGCGGTGGTCGCGGCGTTCAGCTTCTTCCAGCTGTTTTATTTTTTCTTCCAATTCTTTTTTTGAGGAAAAAGCTAGACCGTAGATGCGAGTGAGCATCTGGTTTTTTTCGTTTCCTTTCCAGTAGGCGCCGGCGATTTTTAAAATTTTGAAACTGTTTTCTAAAATTTCTTTGGTATTTTTTATGTGCGGGCCGGCGCAAAGGTCGGTAAAAATATCGCCAGTTTTATAAATAGAAATAGGCGATTTTGATTTTTTTAAATCTTCAATAAGTTCCAGCTTAAAAGGCTGGTTTTGGAAAAGTTTTCTGGCGATGACGGGAATGATATTTTCTTTTTTGAAAGGGAGGTTTTGTTTAATAAGTTCGCGAATTTTGTTTTCCAGGCGGGGCAGGTCTTCAGAAGAGAGTTTTTTTGAAAGAAGAAAATCATAGTAAAATCCGTCTTCAATGACGGGACCGATACCGAGTTTAGTATCGGGGAAGATTTCTAAAACGGCGGCGGCTAAAAGGTGGGAAAGGGAGTGACGGATTTTTTCTAGGTTGTTGGATTTTTGTTTAGGCATAGCATTTATAATATAGAGCTTTTATTTATTAGATGCAAATTATAATACATTCATTTTAAGCTCTGATTTTCCGTCCCAAATCACCTCTAATTTTATTGGAATTACTTGCCCACTTTCCTGATAAAGATTTATTAAAAGAATAGTTATACCTGGTTTTATAGAAGTAAAATCATCTATATTATATTTACTAATCCTGCTTGACATTATAAGTTTATACACGTCGCAGAATACTCCCGCCTTTT